>JAUTXA010000004.1 GCA_030838265.1 Actinomycetota bacterium
CGCGGCTCGACGTCGTCGAGCGTGACGACCGTCTCGCCGGGACGGGCCCTGCGGGTCCCCAGCCTGGCTCCCGCCACCCGGTCGCGGTCATAGGGATGGGTCGGCTGTCCCAGCTCGAGCATCACGTAGTTCGAGATGTCGACCAGGTTGCTGATCGATCGCATGCCCGCCAAGGTCAGCCGCCGCACCATCCACGGGGGCGACGGCGCCACGGTCACGTCGGTGAAGACGGTGGCCGAGAAGCGGGGGCACAGGTCGGGGTCGCCCAGCAGCGGCAGGATCGCCTCGTCAAGGGGCTTGATCCACTCGGGCTCGGGGATCGAGAAGGGCAGGCCCAACCGGGCGGCTGCGTCGCGCGCCACACCCGCCATGCAGTTCGCATCGGGTCGGTTGCCCTCGATGGCGAGGTCGTAGACGACGTCGGTCTCGATGCCGAGAGCCTCGGCGAAGGGTGCGCCCAAAGGCAGGTCGTCGCTCAGGACCATGATGCCCTCGTGGTCGTCGCCGAGCTGGAGCTCGCGGGCCGAGCAGATCATGCCGTGGGACTCGACGCCCTTCATCTTCCGTCGACCGATCTCGAAGCCGCCGGGGAGGACAGCGCCGACAGTGGCGAACGGGACGACGGCCCCGACGGCGAAGTTCCAGGCCCCGCACACGACTTGGACGGGATCGCCGGCGCCGATATCGACCTGCACCTGTCGGATGCGGTCGGCTCCCTTGATGGGCTGGATGTCGACCACCCGAGCGATGACGACACCGTCGAGGCCCTCGCCCACGCGGTCGATGCCCTCGACGACCATCCCGAGGTCGTCGAACACGCCGCCCAGGGCGACGGGGTCAACGTCGAAGGGCGCGAAGTCGCGAAGCCAAGAGAGGGGGACGCGCATGGAACCTCAGAACTGGTTGATGAAGCGGATGTCGTTGTCGAACAGGATGCGCATGTCGGCGATGGCGTGGCGCATCTGAGCCTGCCGGTCGATACCGAACCCGAAGGCGAAGCCGGACCACTCCTCGGGATCGATGCCGACCGACTCGAACACCGCAGGGTGGACCATGCCGCACCCGCCGAGCTCGATCCAGCCCGTGCCGGAACAGGTGCGGCACCCCGTGCCGCCACAGATCACGCAGGTGATCTCGAACTCGGCCGACGGCTCCGTGAACGGGAAGTACGCGGGCCGCAGGCGCGAGTGGGTGCCGGGCCCAAAGAAGGCGCCGGTGAACGTCTCGATCGTGCCGGCCAGGTCGCCGAATGTGATCCCCCGGTCGACCACCAGGCCCTCGATCTGGCTGAACGACGGGGTGTGGCGGGCGTCGGGCGTGTCCTTCCGGTACACCCGTCCCGGCATGATCGAGTAGATGGGTGGGGCCTGAGTCATCATCACGCGGATCTGGACCGGCGACGTCTGGGTGCGCAGCAGCGTGGACTCGGGCTCGCCGAAATCGAGATAGAGGCTGTCCTGGCTGGCCCGGGCCGGATGCGCCTTCGGGATGTTGAGCGCCTCGAAGTTGTGCCAATCGGTCTCGACCTCGGGGCCCTCGGCCACCGTGAAGCCCATGCCCACAAACGTGTCCTCGAGGCGGTAGGTGGCCTGGGTCACCAGGTTCAGGCTGCCGCGCCGCGGTCCCCCGGTGACCTCGGTGAGATCGAGGCGATCGGCCTGAAGCTGGGCATCGCGGGCGACGACTTCGAGGCTCTGGCGCCGGTCGGCGATGGCCTGCTCGACCCGTTGCCAAGCCTGGTTGAGGCTCTGGCCCGCGTCCCTTCGATCCTCGGGTGGAACATCCTTCAGCTTCTGGCGCACGGCGGCGAGCGGCGACTGCTTGCCGAGCACCTCGACCTCGACGGCGCGCAGCTCATCGAGCGTCTCGGCTGACCCGACCCGGGTCACGGCGCGCTCCGCCAGCTCGTCGGCTTCGGTGGCCAGGCTCACGACTGGAGGGCTTCGTCGAGATCGAGAAGAGGCAGCGTGAACCGGAAGGTGGTGCCCTGGCCCAGGACCGAGGTCGCCACCAGCCGCCCGCCGTGGGCCTCGACCAGACCGCGGGAGATGAACAGGCCAAGGCCGGTGCCGGTGGGCTTTCCCATGTCACGGCGGAAGAACTTGGTGAAGACCTTGGGGAGATCGGAGTCGGGTATGCCCTCGCCTTGGTCGGAGACAGCCATGGCGACCTCGTCGCCGTCAACCTCGCCCACCACCCTCATCCCCTGTGGCGACGCGTACTTGCAGGCGTTCTCGACCAGGTTGGTGATGACTTGCTCGAGCTTGTCGGGGTCGGCGTAGACGCGCGGGAACGCGGCGGGCATCGAGAGCTCGACGTCGAGGTCGGCGTATTCCATCTTCACCTTGTCGATGATGGTCGAAGCCAGATCGCCCAGGTCGACCAATTGCCGTCGAAGCACCAAGCGCCCCGTCTCCAGACGGCTGATGTCGAGGAGCTCGGTGATGAGCCGCGTCACCCGGTCGGCGTCGTGGTTCACCTGTTCGAGCATCATCTTCTTCTGGTCGTCGTTGAGTCGCTCCCAACGGTTGAGGAGAAGCGAGGTGTAGCCCTTCACCGAGGTGAGGGGCGACCGCAGCTCGTGGCTCACGGTGGAGACGATCTCGATGCCGCTCGAGGCCTGGTGCTGGCGCTCGCCCGCGGCCCGAAGGACGAGCACCACCCCGGTCAGCCGGCCGTCGTCGTCGCGCTCGTAGCAGCCGGTCACGTAGGTCCGCAGGTCGGTGCCGTCAACGCGGGTCACCGTGATCTCCTGCTCGGGCAGGAGTCGAACCGAGCGCATCGAGGCCGAGCGGTGCCATGTCCCGTCGAGCACGGGATGGCCGTCGCGGCCCCGGGGAGCCAAGACCTCGGCACAGACCGCGCCCAGGAGGTCGGCGGGACGGTGCCCGGTGAGGCGCTCGACCGCGGGATTGGCCAGCACGATGCGGCGGTCGGCGTCGAGGCGCAGGATGGCGTCGGGGATCAGGTCGATCACGGAGTCTCCGTGGCCACGATGGCGGCGACCCGGCGCTGCCGAGCGGCTTCGAAGCAGAGCACGGCGGCCGCCATACCGACGTTGAGTGACTCGGCGTGCCCGGCCATCGGGATGCTGACCCGCTCGTCAAGGAGCGGCTCCACCTGGGCCGGCAAGCCGTTGGCTTCGTTGCCGAGGACGAACGCGGTGGGATTGGTGAGGTCGAGGGTGGCGTAGTCGGTGCCGGAACGAGCGACGGCTCCCAGCCGTCTCTGCCCCCAGTTGCCGATTTCCTCGAGCACCGCCACCGGGTCGCCTCCCGCCACCACGGGTACGTGAAACAACGAACCCGCCGACGCCCGCACCGCCTTCGGGTTGAAGAAGTCGACGGAACCTTCGCAGCAGACTACCCCGTCGGCCCCAGCCGCTTCGGCTGTGCGCAGGATCGTCCCTGCGTTGCCTGGGTCGCGCACGTCGACGCACACGACCAGCAAGGTCGCGCCGCGCAGCGACGACAGGTCGACGGCAACGTCCCTCACGATGGCGATCTCGGGCTGCGGTGTCACGGTGTCCGCCACCCGCTCGAGGACACCTGGCTCCAGCCAGAACACCCGCGCCCCAACGTCGAGCCCGCGGTCGGCCAGCTCCTCGCTGCCGCCTGGTCCGAGGAAGACGGCTTCGATCCCGGCACCGGCGCGCAGGGCTTCGGCGAGGACCTTGGCCCCCTCGACCACGAACACGTTCTCCGCTTGCCGGGCACTGCGCTGGCGCACCAACCGCCGGAGTCGCTGCACCCGTTGGTGGCGGAAGCCGAGCGGCTGCTCTCTCAGGAGAGGTCTCCCTAGGCCCCTTCGCCGCCGGCGGCGCCGAGGGCGGCCTTGGCCACCGTTACCAAGCCGGCGAAGGCGGCCGCATCGGTCACCGCTATGTCGGCCAGGACCTTGCGATCGACATCGACCTCCGCCAGGCGAAGCCCACTGATGAAACGGCTGTAGCTCATGCCGTTCAGTCGGGCCGCGGCGTTGATGCGCTGGATCCAGAGCTGACGGAAGTCGCCCTTGCGCGCCCGCCGGTCGCGGAACGCGTACTGCAGCGAGTGCATGACCTGCTCGTTGGCGGCGCGGTAGCTACGGCTCTTGTTGCCGTAGTAACCCTGCGCCTTCTCGAGAATCGCCCGGTGATGCTTCTTGGCGTGGACGGCGCGCTTGACCCTGGCCATGAGCGGGCTCCTTTCGGTGAGGGGGAAGGAAAGAGGAAGTCGGGGGTGGAGAGAGAGGCCTTAGAGGCCGAGCATGCGCTTGATCTGCTTGGCATCACCCGGAGCCACGCTGACTTCGCGGCCGAGGCGGCGCTTCCGGCCAGGCGCCTTCTTCTCGAGGATGTGGTTCATGAAGGCCTGGCGGCGACGGAGCTTGCCCGTGCCCGTCACCTTGAACCGCTTGGCGGCGCCTTTGTCGGTCTTCATCTTGGGCATCTCAGGTCTCCTGCGTGGCGGGCTCGGTCGCCGGTTCAGGGGCGACGGGAGCCTCGGTGATGGTCGGAGCTTCGGTCTCTGCGGTTTCGGCTGTGGCGGTCTCGGGGGCTGCGATCTCGGGGGCTGCGATCTCGGCGGCCGGAGCCAGGTCGGGCTCGGCGCCTGCCGCCTCGTTCTTCTCGCTGTGGGCGGCTGCGGCCTGGGCCCGCCGGTCCGGAGCGAGAACCATGATCATGTTGCGGCCATCGAGCTTGGGAAACAACTCGACCTTGCCTACGTTGATCACGTCTTCGGCGACCCGGTCGAGGATCTTCTTGCCCAGCTCCGGGTGCGACATCTCCCGGCCCCTGAACATGATGGTGACCTTGACCTTGTGACCCTCGCCCAGGAAGTGGGCGACCTTGCGGGTCTTGGTGTCGAAGTCACCGCTGCCGATCTTCGGCCGGTACTTCATCTCCTTGATGCTGACGTTGCTGGTCTTGCGCCGCGACTCCCGGGCCCGCTGAGCCGCATCGAACTTGTACTTCCCGTAGTCCATGATCCGACAGACCGGGGGGTTCGCTTGGGCGGCGACCTCGACCAGGTGGAGGTCTGCTTCCCGGGCGATGTGAAGCGCTTCGGGAAGGGGCTTTATGCCGAGCTGCGACCCGTCTGCGTCGACGAGGCGCACCTCACGAGCACGGATCCGTTCATTGATCCTGGGCTCGGTGGTGGCAGGTGCTGCGGCGATTGGGCATCACTCCTTGTTGTCATGCCCGTCCCGGTCCGTAGACGCGAAGACGGCGGGCGTCGGAAAGCAACGCCCGCCGGTCTGGCGGTCATTCGACCCGTCGCACACGAGGTGGCCGGGTGGGGGCGCGAGCCCCGCTTTCCGTCTCAGTTGTCCCGGTTAGGGTACCAGCATGAGCTCGTTGTGGACACCTGAGGGAGAGCGCCCTGTCGAGCGAGCGGCCGCCGCGGCCCCAGCCGATCGAGACCCCGCCTCGCTGTCGGAGGAAGAGCTGGCCGCCCACGCCGATGAGCTCCGCGACCAGCTGGCGGCCACGCCGGTCGAGGCGGTGGTAGCCCAGTTTGCCTACCAGCTGTTCGAGGTGGCGGCCCTCCACCTCTCACTCGAGCCGGCCCAGCTCGACCAAGCCCGCCTGGCCATCGACGCCATGGGTGCCTTGATCGAGGGCCTCCCCGGGCGCATGGGGCCGGATGAGGCTCCCTTGAGCGAGGGTCTGGCCAACCTGCGGATGGCCTTCGTCCAGATCTCGGCCGCCGCCACGTCCGGGGCGGACGCTCCTCCCTCGACGCCGCCTGCTGCTCCGTAGCCGGGGTGGAGGCTCCTCCCGGCGACGCCTTCGTCACCCTCTACGGCCGCCAGCCCGTGCTCGAGGCCCTGGCCGACGAGCGCATCGAGTTCGACAAGATCCTCGTCGCCCGCAACGCCCACGGCGACCACATCGACGAGATCGTGGCCGCGGCCCGAGGACGCGGCGTGGTCCTGCGCCGAGTGGAGGCGGCGCGCGTTACCCGCCTCTCCCGCAACGGTCGCCATGACCAAGGCGTGGTGGCGGACGTGATCATGCCCGGGCTCGGTGAGCTCGACGAGTGGCTGACCCGCCGCCTCGTCGGCCCGCTGGCCGTGCTGTTGCTCGATGGCGTGTCGAACCCGGCCAATGTCGGGATGATCATCCGCACCGCGGCGGCCGCCGGGCTCGACGCCACCGTGCTTCCCCGCGCCGGGTCTCCCGATGTCGGGCCGTTGGTGATCAAGGCGTCGGCCGGCGTGGCCCTGGGGGCGACCGTCCTCCGGGCGGCCACGCCGGCGGCGGGTGCCCGGGCCCTCACTGATGCCGGAGTGACCCTGCTGGGCCTGGCCGCCGGCACGGGCGACAACCTCTTCACCGTCGCCCTCCCGGAGCGGGCGGCGTTCGTGCTGGGCAACGAGACCGAAGGCGTGGCCGAGACCGTGGCCTCGCACGTGACGCAGTGGGTCTCGCTGCCGATGGCCGAGGGCGTCGATTCGCTGAACGTGGCTTCGGCCGCCGCCGTCGTGACCTACGAGCTCGTCCGCCGCCGCACCTCGGTCGGCTGAGGCCGCCGGCTCTTCAGGCCCGGTGGTCGGTCCAGCGAGCGCCGTCCCAGTAGCGCACGCCGGGGCCGCCGTCGGGATCGGGATACCAGTTCGGAGGTGGCCCGGTGGCGGCCCACGGTTGGGCGCCTGGGATCACCACGGCGGTGCTGGTCCGGCCCCGGCGTACCGACCCGACGATCAGCAGGGTGAAGCCGACCAGCAACGTCAGCACGGCCAGCGCGCCGGTCGCGATCCAGGGCGCGACGGCGCCGAAGGTGTCGACAATCGATCTCGAGACGATGATCTGCCCACCCTGGGTGTTGCCGACCTGAACCTCGTACCGGCCGCGTCGCGGGATGGAGAATCCCAGGGCCGACGTGTAGACGCGCGAGCCGCGCGTGATGGTCTCATCCGCCGCCACTCGATGCATGGCAATGGGCGAGCCGTCTGGCGACGTGACGGTGACGCTCTCGACGCCGAGCGTCACGTCGTTGTTGTTCGAGAAGTTGAAGCCGCTTCCGCCCCCCGTGAAGCCCGTCCGCTCGTAGACCTTGTACTGGCCGGCCTTCAGGTCGAGGCTGGTGGTTCCGGGCGTGTTCAGCGTGGGCGACGTGGCGATGACGCCGACGAACGGGACGACGACCTTGATGGCCGACGGGATCCCCACGAGCAGGCCGATGGCGATCACGATGACGGAGAGACGAAACCCCGGCCCAGGCCGCTTGCCCGCGGTCACGGCCGATCCTGCGAAGGTCGCACGGCCTCCGCCTCCCACTGACCAAGGTGCCCGGCCCGCACGTCGAACTCCACCGCCGACCCCGCATCGATCGTCCGGGTGCCGTCGCTGATGGCGGTGCAGTGAAAGAAGAGCTCGCGGCCGTCATCGCCGCGAATGGTGCCCACCCCAGCGTGGTCGTCGAACTGGACGACAACGCCGCGCATCAATGGACGATCTTGGCCAACGGGAGCTCGATGATGTCGGTGGCGCCGTGGTCCTTCAGGGCAGGGATCAAGGTGTTGATCTCGGACTTCAGCACCACGGTCTCGACGGCGTAGCCGTCCTCGCCGAAGAGCTTCGAGACGGTCGGCGACTTCATGGCCGGCAAGATCTCGATCACCTTGGCCAGGTCGGCCTCGCTCACATTGAGCTTCACCAGCACCTTGCCCCGGGCCTCGAGCGACCCCTGCAAGAGCGTGTGGATCTGATGCATGGCATGGCGCTTTACCGGGTCGTCATAGGCGGCCCGGTTGGCGATCAGCTCGGTGAACGACACCAAGATGGTGTCGATCACCTTCAGGCCCGCGGCCTTGAGGGCTCGTCCCGTCTCGGTGATCTCGACCACGGCGTCGGCGATGTCGGGGATCTTGGCCTCGGTCGCCCCGTACGAAAGGCGCACGTCGGCCTGCACCCCGTGCTTCTCGAGGAAGCGGCGGGTGAGCTCGGGGTACTCGGTCGACACCCGAGCGCCGGCCGGCAGGTCGCCGACCTCGTCGACCGGCGAGTCCCCGGCCACCGCGATGACCATCCGGATGGGCCGGGCCGTGGCCTTCGAGTAGTGGAGCTGGCCGATGGACACGACCTCGGAGCCGGTCTCCTCGATCCAGTCCCGTCCGGTGATGCCGATGTCGAACAGACCCTCGTCGACGTAGCGGGGAATCTCCTGGGGCCGCAGGATGAGGACGTCATCGATCCGGGGGTCGTCGATTGTGGCTCGGTAGTCGACGTCCGACCCTCGGAGCACGGCCAGATCGGCGGCCTCGAAGAGCTCGAGCGTGGCCCGCTCGAGCGACCCCTTGGGCAGGACGAGGCGCAGCATCAGCGATCGGCCTTCGTGATCTGAGCCAGCAAGCCAGCCATCTCTATGACGGTCTCGGCCGCCTCGAAGCCCTTGTTGGTGTCGTCGTCGCCCGCCCGGAGCCGCGCCTGCTCGTCGGTATCGGTCGTCAGCACGCCGAACGCGACGGGTATCCCGGTGTCGAGCTGCACCCGCTGCAACCCCGCCGCGCACTGCCCGGCCACGAAATCGAAGTGCGGCGTGTCGCCGCGGATCACGGCCCCGAGGGCGATGACGGCGTCGACCTCGCCCGACGCGGCGAAGCGCTGGGCCAGCAGGGGGATCTCGAAGGCGCCCGGCACCCACGCAACCGTCACCGACGCGGAGGCGACGCCGTACTGGGTCAGCGCCCGCTCAGCCCCCACCAGGAGGCGATCGGTGATGAAGTCGTTGAAGCGCCCGCAGACGACCGCGACGCGGAGGCCGCGTCCGTCGAGCTTGCCTCGTCGGCCTCGGTTGTCAGAGGACGTCATCCAGACCTTCCAGCAGGTGACCCATGCGCTCCCGCTTGGTGCGGAGGTACTCGATGTTCTCAGGGTTGGGCGCCGACTCCAAGGGGACGCGCTCGACGATGTCGAGGCCGAAGCCCTCGAGGCCGCCGTACTTGGCGGGGTTGTTGGTCATGAGCCGCATGGTCGTAATGCCGAGGTCGTTCAGGATCTGGGCCCCGATGCCGTACTCCCGGCTGTCGACGGGAAGTCCGAGCTCGAGGTTGGCATCAAGGGTGTCATGGCCCTGCTCCTGCAGCGTGTAGGCCCGCAGCTTGTGGCCCAGGCCGATCCCCCGGCCCTCGTGGCCGCGCAGGTACACGACCGCACCCATTCCCTCCTCGGCAATGCGGCGCAGCGCAGCATCGAGCTGGGGACCGCAGTCGCAGCGCAACGATCCGAACGCATCACCGGTGAGGCACTCGGAGTGCACCCGGACCAGGACGTTCTCCTCCCCCGCCACCGCGCCCTTGACCAGGGCCACGTGCTCCTCGCCGTCGAGGACGGACTGGTAGGCGTAGCAGGTGAAGTCGCCGTAGATGGTCGGGATGCGAGCCTCGCTGAGGCGCTTGACCAGCTTGTCCCGCTGGCGCCGGTAGCGGATCAGGTCGGCGATGGTGATGAGCAACAGGTCGTGCTCGGCGGCGAAGGCCTCGAGCTCGGGCAGCCGGGCCATCGAGCCGTCGTCCTTGACGATCTCGCAGAGCACGCCGGCCGGGTACAGCCCGGCCAGGCGGGCCAGGTCGACGGCCGCCTCGGTGTGCCCACCCCGCTTCAGGACGCCCCCCTCGCGATAGCGCAGGGGGAAGATGTGGCCGGGCTTGGCCAGGTCGTCGGGACGGGTGCCGGGGTCGATGAGTGCCTGAATGGTCGCGGCGCGGTCGGCGGCCGAGATCCCGGTCGTCGTGTTGGGCCGGTAGTCGACGCTGACGGTGAAGGCGGTGCGTTGCGACTCGGTGTTGTCCTGCACCATGAGGGGCAGGCCCAGTTGGTCGAGGCGGTCGCCGGTCATGGGCATGCAGATCACACCGGAGGTGTGCTTCACGAAGAAGGCGATCTTCTCCGGGGTGGCGAACTCGGCCGCCATGATGAGGTCGCCCTCGTTCTCGCGGTCAGCATCGTCGACGACGATGACGACGTCACCCCGGGCGACCGCGGCGATGGCCTTTTCGATGTGTTCGAGGGACACGGTCATTCAGCTCCTTGGGTGCGGTGCTCGAGCAGCCGCTCGACGTACTTGGCCACCAGGTCGACCTCGAGGTTGACCCGATCGCCGGGCTGGCGGAGACCGAGGGTCGTGACCTCGGCCGTGTGGGGGATGATGGCGACGGAGAAGCCGTCGTCGAGGACCTTGACGACGGTGAGGCTGCACCCGTCGACGGTGATCGAGCCCTTCTCGACGACGTAGCGCAGGAGCTCGGGCGGCATCTTGACCTCGAGGTCGGGTGCCGGCGAGACGACCTCGCCCGTGCAGTCGACGTGGCCCTGCACGATGTGGCCGTCGAGGCGGTCGCTGGCCCGTACCGGTCGCTCGAGGTTGACGACATCGCCGACCTGCACATCACCGAGGTTGGTGCGGGCCAGGCTCTCGGCGATGACGTCGACGGCATACCAGTCGTCGCCCCGCTCGACGACGGTGAGGCAGCAACCGTTGTGGGCCACGGAATCGCCGATCTTGACGTCGTCGAGCACGGTCGTGGCCTCGAACACGAAGCGGCCACGGTCGCGGCTGCGCAGGCGACCGAGCTCTTCGACGATGCCCGTGAACATCAGCGCCCTTCCAGCTCGATCTTGACGTCGTCGCCCAGTTGGTCGACGGCCACGATGCGGCCCCGCCAGATGTCGGCGATCGTCGGGGCCCCGGCACCGGCGAACAGCCCGCGCCCGTCGTCACCGCCGAACAGGGCAGGAGCCAGATAGAGGACGTAGCGGTCGACCAGCCCGGCGGCGTGGAAGTCGTGGACCACCGACGCCCCGCCTTCGACCAGGAGCTGAAGGACGCCCTTGCTCCCGAGGAGGTCGAGGACCTCGCCCAGATCGCCGGTCAGCTCGAGGGCGGGTTGGACCTTGGCATCGTCGGGAGCGTGCCCGAGGACGACCCGCAGCGGATCGGGACCCTCGACGTGGCGCACCGTCAGGCTGGGGTCGTCGGCCCGCACCGTTCCCGCCCCGACCAGCACGGCGTCGCTCTCGGCCCGCAGGCGGTGAGCATCGGCCCGCGCCTCGTCGCCCGTGATCCACTGGCTGGTGCCGTCAGGCGCGGCCGTCCGCCCGTCGAGCGAGGCGGCCAGCTTCACGACCACCCACGGACGGCCGGTGGAGCGGTGCTTGAGATAGGGCGCCAGCTGGCGGCGCACCTCGTCGGCGCAGACGCCGACGTCAACCTCGATGCCTGCCTCGCGCAGTTGCTCGATGCCGCGTCCCGCGACCTGCGGGTCGGGGTCCTCGAAGCCGATGACCACTCTGGCCACGCCGGCTTCGACGATGGCATCGACACACGGGGTGGTGCGGCCGTGGTGGGAGCACGGCTCGAGCGTGGTGTAAAGGGTGGCCCCGCGGGCCTGGTCGCCGGCGGCCGTGAGGGCAACTCGCTCGGCGTGCGGTCCGCCGGGAGGCTGCGTCGCCCCTTCGTGCCCCGTAGACAGGACGCAACCCACCCACGGGTTGGGTGACGTCGTCGTGCGCACCGCCGCGGCGATCTCGATGGCCCGCCTCATTGCCTGCTCGTCGGTCGCTAGTGCCACCGATGTCAGGCTACTGCCCGACCTGGTCGTATGACAAACGATCGTTTCAGAAACGCTCGCGGCCTCGTCGGGCTCGTACAGCGACCGAACCGGCAATAGGAGCGGGGCATACGATAAGCGCCGTGACCGAACCGTCACTTGCGGACCTTCAGGAGTTTGGGTCACCTATCTACGTCCCATCGTCGTCGCCATGGCGGGTTGCCGGTGTCGAACA
>JAUTXA010000050.1 GCA_030838265.1 Actinomycetota bacterium
ACCTGTTCGCCTTCTCGATGCTCATGCTCGTGCTGGCCGACAACTTCGTGCTGACCTTCCTCGGCTGGGAGGGCGTCGGCGCCTGTTCCTACCTGCTGATCTCGTTCTGGTTCGAGCGGGAGACGGCGGCCGTCGCCGGGAAGAAGGCGTTCGTCACCAACCGAGTCGGCGACTTCGGCTTCATGACTGCCGTGTTCCTGATCTTCGCCCACACCGGGTCGCTCACCTATCACGACGTGTTCGCCCACGCCGGCTCGCTGGGCAGCACCACCGCCACCTGGATTGCCCTCGCCCTCTTCCTGGGGGCGTGCGGCAAGTCGGCCCAGCTGCCGCTCTACGTCTGGCTGCCCGACGCCATGGAAGGCCCGACGCCCGTCTCGGCCCTCATCCACGCTGCGACCATGGTCACGGCTGGCGTGTTCTTGATGGCTCGGTCCAGCCCCATTCTCCACGCCGCCCCGGGTGTCCTCACCCTCATCGCGGTCGTCGGCGCCGCCACCGCCCTGTTCGCGGCGACCATCGCCTGCGCCCAAGACGACATCAAGAAGGTGTTGGCGTACTCGACCATCTCGCAGCTCGGCTACATGTTCCTGGCCGTCGGGTCCGGGGCCTATGTGGCCGGCATCTTCCACATGGTCACCCACGCCTTCTTCAAGGCCTTGCTCTTCCTCGGGGCCGGCTCGGTGATCCACGGGTTGCACGACGAGCAGGACATGAAGCGCATGGGCGGCCTGCGCAAGTGGATGCCGATCACATCGGTCACCTTCATCATCGGCTGGCTGGCCATCGCCGGCGTGCCGCCCTTCGCCGGGTTCTGGTCGAAGGACGACATCCTGGCTGCGGCGTGGGCCAAGAGCCCCTACCTCTGGGCCGTCGGCGCCTTCACCGCCGGCCTCACGGCGTACTACATGACCCGCCAGGTGGCCCTCGTCTTCTTCGGCAAGGAGCGCTGGCGGGACGCCGAGCACACCGCCGAGCCTCATGAGTCGCCGAGGACGATGGCCTTCCCCCTCTGCGTGCTCGCCGCTCTCTCGATCACCGGCGGCTTGCTCAACATCCCGTTCAAGAAGATCGACTTCCTCCACCGGTGGCTCGAGTCGGTGATCACCGTCGACATCGCCCCCGAGATTCACGTGGCCAGCGGCACCAAGTGGATGCTGTTTGCCGTCACCACCGCCTTGGTGGCCGCCGGCATCGCCGCCGGCTTCCGCATCTGGGGCCAGCGAGCCGAGAACCCGCAGCTCGAACCTGCCCTCCTGCGCCGGGCCTGGGGGGTCGACGGCCTCTACGCCTTCGTCTTCGGGTCGGTCGGCGGTCTGGTGGCGGCCGAGTCGGCCGCCGTCGACAAGGTCGTCATCGACGGTGCCGTGAACGGTGTCGGCAACCTGGTCCGATCCGGAGGCTCGCGCCTCCGGGCCGTGCAGACAGGGTTCGTCCGCAACTACGCCCTAGGCATCGCCGGCGGCGTGGTGGTGCTGCTGGGTTGGGCCCTCCTCAGGTCGGTGGCGTGAGCTTCCCTCTGCTGACCGCGATCGTGCTGCTGCCCGTCATCGGGGCGGCCGTGGTCGCCCTCATCCCCAGCAACCGCGACGAGACGATCAGGGCCGTCGGCCTGGTCGCCAGCATCGGCACCGCCGTGCTGGCTGTGTTCCTCACCATCAACTTCAAGACCGGTGACGGCGGCTTCCAGTTCGTCACCGACCACGTGTGGATCCGTCAGTTCGGCGTTTCCTGGAAGCTCGGCGTCGACGGGATCTCGCTCTTCCTCGTGCTGCTCACCGCCGGTCTCTTCCCGCTGGCCCTGATGGGGCCGAAGGTCCACCACGACCGCAAGAGCTACCTGGCCTGGATGCTGGTGCTCGAGGCCGGCTGCCTGGGGTCGTTCCTGGCCCTCGACGTGCTCGTGTTCTTCCTCTTCTTCGAGCTGACCATCATCCCGATGTACTTCATCATCGGCGGGTGGGGCTACGACAACCGGGTCTACGCCTCGATCAAGTTCGTCCTCTACACCCTGTTCGGCTCGGCCTTCTTGCTGGTGGCGATGCTGGCCCTCGTCTTCCTGCACCAATCCCACAGCGCCGACCACGAGCTCACCTTCGACCTGGTGAAGCTGGCCGCCACCAAGGGCATCGCGGAGTCGACCCTGCGGTGGATCTTCCTGGGCTTCGCCGCCGCCTTCGCCGTCAAGGTGCCCCTGTTCCCGCTCCACACCTGGCTGCCCGACGCCCACACCGAGGCACCCACCGCGGGCTCGGTCATCCTGGCCGGGGTGCTGCTGAAGCTCGGCACCTATGGCCTGGTGCGCTTCGGGCTCTATCTCTTCCCCAAGGCCGCCATCGACCTGGCTCCACTGCTGCTCACCCTGGCCGTCATCGGCATCACCTACGGCGCCATCGTGGCCGCCGTCCAGAAGGATCTGAAGCGGCTGGTGGCCTACTCGTCGGTGGCCCACCTCGGCTTCATCATCCTTGGCGTCTTCGCCTTCACGACGCAGGGACTGTCGGGCGGCGTGCTCCAGATGGTGAACCACGGTCTGTCGACCGGTGCCCTCTTCCTTCTGGTCGGCATGATCTACGAGCGGCGCCACACCCGCCAGATCTCCGAGCTCGGCGGCCTGCAGAAGCCGGCGCCCGTCCTCGCCGGCGTCTTCATGGTCGTCATGCTCTCGTCGATCGGGCTGCCCGGCCTCAACGGCTTCGTCGGCGAGTTCCTGATTCTCCTGGGCACCTTCCTCACCCACCGCTGGTGGGCGGTGGTGGCCACGACCGGCGTCATCCTGGCCGCTGTCTACCTGCTGTGGGCCTACCAGCGGGTGTTCCACGGAGAGCCGACGGGTGACAACGCCACCATGACCGACATGACGTGGGCCGAGCGGGCCGTGATGGCGCCCCTCGTCGTGGCCATCGTGTTCCTCGGCGTGTATCCCAAGCCGGTGCTCGACCGCATCAACCCGTCGGTGAGCCAGCTGATGACCCATGTCCATGAGCGCACGGAAACCCGTCCGCCGACCGTCGCCGTCGGGACGGACGCTCCGTGATCGGCCACCTCCTCGCCCAGGTCGCCCCGTCGGACCTGCCGCCCCTCGTGCTGCCCAAGGTCGCCTACTCGGCCATCCTCCCCGAGATCATCGTGGTGGTCGGCGCCCTGCTCGTCCTCGCCGGCTCGTCGCTCGCCCGCCGCAAGGGGCCGGCAGGGATATGGGCCCTGCTCACCGTGCTCATCTCGATGCTGGCCGGCGCCTCGTCGTATCGCCTCTGGACCCGGATCACCGACCACGGGCCGTTCCACGCCGTGGCCGACGCCGTTGTCGTCGACGGCTTCAGCATCTTCATCTTCTTCGTCATCCTGACCGCCGTGATCCTGGCCGCCCTCGTCGCCGACCCCTACCTGCGGAGAGAGAACCTCGACGGCCCCGAGTTCTACGTCCTCATGATGCTGTGCGCCTCGGGCGGGATGCTCATGGCCGCGGCCAACGATCTGATCGTCCTCTTCCTCGGCCTCGAGATCCTGTCGATCTCGCTCTACGTGCTGGCCGGGTTCCACAGCCGCCGGGCCGAGTCGCGCGAGGCGGCCATGAAGTACTTCGTCCTCGGTGCCTTCTCCTCCGCGCTCTTCCTCTATGGCGTCGCCCTCGTCTATGGCGCCACCGGCTCGACCCAGCTCCCTGAGATCGCCGCCTTCGTGGCCAACAACGTGGTGGTCAACAACGGCGTCCTCCTCGCCGGGCTCGTCCTGCTGCTCGTGGGCCTCGGCTTCAAGGTGGCCGCCGTCCCCTTCCACACCTGGACGCCCGACGTCTACCAGGGGGCCCCGTCACCGGTCACCGGCTTCATGGCCGCGGCGGCCAAGGCGGCCGGGTTCGCCGGCCTGCTGCGCGTGTTCTTCTCGACCTTCACGCTGCTCCGCCTCGACTGGCAGCCCCTGGTGTGGGTGCTCGCCGTGCTGACCCTGGTGGTCGGCTCGGTGCTGGCCCTCGTGCAGACCGACATCAAGCGGATGCTGGCCTACTCGTCGATCAGCCACGCCGGCTACGTCCTCATCGGGTTGCAGGCGGGCAGCAGCAACGGGGTCGCCGGATCGCTCTTCTACCTCTTCACCTACACCTTCATGGTGCTCGGCAGCTTCGCCATCATCACCCTCATAGGGCGGAAGGGCGATGGCAACCACGACCTCGACGCGTACCGCGGACTCTCGACCCGCCGACCGGCACTGGCCTTGGCCTTCACCGTCTTCTTGCTGGCCCAGACGGGTGTCCCCTTCACGACCGGGCTGTGGGCCAAGTTCTATGTGATCTCGGCCGCCGTCGAGGCCCACTCCTATGCGCTCGCCCTCATCGCCATGCTGGCCGCGGTGGTGAGCGCCTTCTTCTACCTACGGGTTGTGGTGCTGATGTACACGCGTGACGAGGGCGAGTCCGACGCCCAAGCCCTGCCTCGCATTCGCGTCCCGGTCACCGTCGGTGCCGCCCTCGTCGTGACCGTGGGGTTCACCATCTTGGTCGGCATCTTGCCGTCCTCGCTGATGACGTTCGCCCGCCACGCCACTCTCTTCCTCTAGGCGGGTCTACCCGGGGATGGCACCGCTGACCTCGCCCTTGTGCTGGGGGCAGAGCTCGCTGGCCGCGTCGACGACGACGAAGCTCATGTCGTTGTAGGTGGCGCTCCCCGGCAGGGCCTCGGGCCCACCGAGCTGGGTGACCACTTGGTCGCTGGTGGCGTGACCGTCGAAAGCGGCACAGGCCTGGTGTCCGAGGTCGAGGAGGTGGACATCGGACTCCGTCCGCAGGCTGCCGGCGAGCGGCTGGTGGGCCAGCAGGAGGAATCGGGCCTCTCCACCCGCTCGGGACGAATGCCCACCGCCGCAGCCCCCGATCGACAGAGAAAGGGCCAGGAAACCCAGACTTGCCCGTCGCAGACCCTTCATACTGCTTGGTGTCGGTCGGCGCGGTCCTCGTCTGAAGGGGCGGCAATCCCCTCATGTCGGGTCCTCCCCGGACGATTGAGATCCCGGGGAGCGCGGACAGGGGGTACGACAGCAGTGGCCCAGCGCAGTCGTGAGCCGAAGAATCGAGCCGAGCCGTCGACGCCGTCCCGCTCCCGGGTCAAGGTCCCGCCCGCGGCGGGGGCCCTCACCGCCCTCCCGCCTTCCGTCGCCCCACCCGCGGTCGTCGGGCTCGCTCCTGAGGCCGCTGGCCTGAGCCTGGCCGACAGGCGGGCCCTGCTCGAGATCCGCAAGCTCGAGCTCGAGTCCGAGCGGGCCGCCCTCGAGCTCGAGAGCATGCGCCGCCGCGAGGCCGAGCTGGCGGCTGACCCCAGTCGGGCGCGGGCGTACACCTTCTATACCGACGTCACCCAAGAGAGCGTGCGGGAGTGCATGCACGAGCTGGGCCAGTGGTCGCGGCGCGACCCGGGGGCGCCCATCACCCTCACCTTCAACTCACCGGGCGGCTCCGTCCTCGACGGCTTCGCCCTCTTCGACTTCCTTCGTCAGCTGCGGTCGATCGGCCATCACCTGACGACGGTGGCACTGGGACGGGCCGCGTCGATGGGGGCGGTGCTCCTGCAGGCCGGCGATCACCGGATCATGGGCCAGAACGCCTTCCTGCTCATCCACGAGGTCTCGAACCTGTCGGCCGGCAAGGTCAGCGAGCTCGAGGACAGCGTCGAGTTCAGCCGGCGCCTCCAGAAGCGGCTGCTGGCCATCCTGGCCGAGCGCTCGTCGCTGTCCGAGGCCCAGATCCAACGTCGCTGGGCGCGCAAGGAGTGGTGGCTCGACGCCGAGGAGGCCGTGGCCCTCGGCTTGGCCGACGCCGTGCTGTAGGCCCCGTTTGTCTGTCCGTCCAGGCGGGGAGGGAGAGGGCCATGACGTCATCTCTGCGCGCTCGCCCGGGCCGATTCGTCGTGAGCCTGCTCGCCGTGCTCATCCCTTTGAGCGCCCTCGGGATGCCGGCCGCCCACGCCGACGAGGGATCGAACTCGGGCAACACCGACCCGGTCAATCTGGCCTACGCCGTCAACCAGACCGATGGCTCGTCGATCTTCGAGCTGGCCTTCCAGATCGTGCACATCACCGGCGACACCGTCGACCCCACCAACGCCGCCATCGCGTTCTCGAGCTGCACCGGGTGCCGCACCGTGGCCGTCGCCATCCAGATCGTGATCTACGACGACAACCCGAGCACGTTCACCCCGGGGAACGGGGCGGCCGCCGTGAACTCGGCATGCGAGTCGTGCATCACTATCGCCGACGCCTACCAGTTCGTCTTTGCGGGCGGACCCGACGTGCACCTCTCAAATGACGGGCGGAGGCAGCTCAAGGTCCTCAAGAGGCAGCTGGCTGACCTCGGCGATCAGGTGGCCGCGCTTTCGCCCGACGAGCTGCAGGCTCGCATCGACGCCATCGCGCAGCAGATCCTGCAGGTGGTCTCCACTGAGCTGGTGGCCAGAGGCCAGGGCCACGCCGACACACGGGCCACTACGACCACATCGGTGAATAACACCCTCCCGACCAACGCGCCGACGTCGTCGACGTCCACCCCTGACTCAACATCCACCACGGCGTTGACCACCTCGACCACGGCGTGAAGCGCCGGAGCGTCGGGCTCGGCGCGGTGATGGCCGCGGTTGCCCTCACCGCCTGCGGAGCTTCGCCGGCATCGACGGCCCTCAAGCAGACCTCGGCCCATCTGCACGACGTGCATCGTGGATCTCTCGACTTGAAGATGCTGTCGTCGCTGGCCAACGGGCAGGATGCATCCGGATTCGAGGTCGCCGGCCCCTTCGCCGTCGCCCCGGCCGAGGGCCAACTGCCCACCGCCGATCTGACGTACACCCAGATCTCGGGCGCGGACCGACGAGCGACAAGCGTGGTGCTGACGGGCGGCCAGGGCTACCTCGTCGACAAAGGTCAGGCCTATGTGCTCACCGACGTCCAGCTCGCCTCGCTGCGGGCGCCCAAGGGATCCGGGGGCGATGCCGGCTTGGCCGGCCTGAACCTGAAGGCCTGGGCGAAAGACTTGAAGCTGACCGGTCCCGAGCAGCCGTTCGACGCCGACACCGTGACCGGCCGCGTCGAGCCGGTGGCGGCCATGAACGACCTGCTCGCCCTCGCCGCCCGGCTGGGCAACGACTCGTCCCGCCAACTACCCCGACTGCAGGGGGCCGATGCCGCCGAGTTCACCAAGGCGGTCCGATCCGCCCGCCTCGTGCTCGTGACCGGCCACCGCGACCGGATCCTGCGCTCGCTCGTGATCACCTTCGACCTGGCGGCGAGCCAGAGCTCCCGCCTCCGGGCCGCCCTCGGCAAGCTGGCCAACGTCCGCCTCACGGTCGACCTCACGTTGGCCGACGTCAACAAGCCCGTGCACGTCACCGCGCCGGCCAACCCCCAACCCATCTCCACCCGCCCGAAGCCCTGACCGCATCCTGCTCGCGGCGCGCCAAACATCAATGGCCCACGCTTCACGCGCAGGAGTGACGACTCACATCTCGCCCCCGAGCGCGGCGACCAGGGCGTCGGGGTCGTCGACGCTCACCACCAGCTCGGTCAGCTTGACCGTCCGCTCCTTGAAGAAGAACCGCATGACTCGACCTCCCCGCTCGGCCGCGTCCTCCGGAATGACGGTTCCCGGGCTCACGGTGGCGTGCACGCCGGGCCCGAGGGTGAGGCGCACCAGATTGCGTCCCGATCCGTTGACGAGCCATCTCCCGCGCCAACCGTGGGCGCCGCGGCTCATGACCGTCGTCGAGCCGACTGATGCCGACCGGGTCACCCGCTGGCCCCTCCACCGGGGTTGGTGAATCGGGGCGCCGTCGGCGATGCGTTCGGCCCGCCGGACTGACGCGACCGGGATCCATGCTTCCCAGCTGGGTGGATCACCCATCCAGACGTGCAGCCGGCCGTCGACCAGCGCCATCCCCCCGTCCAACGCTCCAGCGACCAGCTCGTCGATCGCCTGTTGGTCGGTGGCGTCGGTCGCGATCCTGAACTCGGTCCTCGGCGCCCCGGCGACCGTGTCGGGGGCGTCGGGGGCGTTGGGGCGCAACTGCCTCCGGGCCGCCGCGAACGACTCGCCCGTCTTCTCCATCCGCTCGCGCACGAGCCGCTTGAAGTCGGCGTCTTCGGTCATGTCTGTCCTTCCGAGGCCACGGCCCGGCTCTTCCCCAGCACGTCCGAGTCGCGCCTCAGATGATGAGGACGGACCTAACCGCATGTCCAGAGGGTGCTCCCCCCTTTGCCTCCTCGAGGGCCGGGCTGGGGCCGGACCACGGAGGTGGGGCGTTGGACGACGCCACGGTCATTGTTTGCACCCAGCCGCCAACTC
>JAUTXA010000036.1 GCA_030838265.1 Actinomycetota bacterium
CGAGAGCGGCCGCTGGCGGAGCGACCCCACCGGCGATCTCGGGCGCATCCAACGCCAGCAGGATTTCATCCGCCGCGTGCTGCGCAAGTCGATCTCCCGCAGCAAGCAGAACCCAGCCACCCTGCTCGCCCTCATCAACCAAGGCGTGAAGTTCGTCACCATCGACAAGAGCCTCAACACCGACGTCATGTTCCGGATCGGGAAGCGCTTCCGCTCGCTCTCGCCTGACAGGGTCGACATGCTGACCCTGCCCACCGTCCCCGGCAGCGTGCTCATCGGACGGGAACGGGCCTCGATCCTGCGGCTCGAAGAGCCGGCGGCCCAGCAGACCATCGACCAGTTCCTCGGCAACACGGCGGCGACCGGACAGGGCACCACCGGCGTGCCCACCGGGATCCTTCCCAACTCGGTCCGGGTGCGCGTCCTCAACGGCTCGGGCCGCAGCGGTGAAGGCGCCAACGTGACCAGCCTGCTCTCGAACCTTGGTTTCAACGTGTCCGGCACCGGCGACCGCAAGCCCTACACGACGGGCACGCCCATCATCGAGTACGGCCCAGGGCAAAAGCAGAAGGCCCAGCTGCTGGCCGCCTATGTGGTCGGGGGCGCCACGCTCAAAGCGAACGACACCCTGACTGCCGTCGACCTGCAGTTCGTCACCGGCAGCAGCTACACGGGCTTGAAGGCGCCGGTGAAGGGGGCCACGTCGACCACGTCGCGGTCGAGCACGGTCTCGTCCACCACCTCGACCACTGTGAAGCTCAAGACCACCCCGGTCGGTGTGTCGCCCCAGCTCGACTGCTGACCCAACGACCGCCCCGGCGCACGGCCTGCTAGAGAGAAGGCCATGAAAGGCATCGTGCTGGCCGGTGGCCGGGCCACGCGTCTCGGCCCGGCGAGCCGGGCGACGTCGAAGCAGTTGATGCACGTCTATGACAAGCCGCTGATCTACTACCCGATCTCGACGCTCATCCACGCCCGCATCAACGAGATCCTCGTCATCACCACACCCGCCCAGGTGTCGCAATTCGAGGAGCTGCTGGGTGACGGCTCACAGTGGGGCTGCGCCTTCAGCTACGCCGAGCAGACCGAACCCCGGGGGCTGGCCGACGCCTTCCTGATCGGCGCCGAGTTCATCGGCGACGACGCCGTCGCTCTCATTCTCGGCGACAACATCTTCTACGGCGCCGGTTTGGGCGAGCAGCTCCAGGCCTTCACCGACCCGGACGGGGCGGTGGTGTTCGGACTGTGGGTGCCCGACCCCGAGCGGTTCGGCGTGCTCGAGATGGGGCCCGACGGCAAGACCGTCGTCGCCATCCACGAGAAGCCGGCCGATCCTCCGTCGCACTTCATGGTCCCCGGGCTCTACTTCTACGACCACAGCGTGGTCGACGTGGCCCGGCACCTGCCGCCCAGCGCCCGGGGCGAGCTCGAGATCACCGACGTCAACAACCAGTACCTCGGGCAGGGAAAGCTGGCGGTGTCGACCCTGCCCTTCGCCACCGATTGGTTCGACGTCGGCACGTTCGACGCCCTGCTCGACGCCCAGAGCTGGGTGGCCGGCCTGCAGCGGCGGAAGGGCCTGCTCATCGGCTCGCCCGAGGCCGCCGCCTACCGCGAGGGATTCATCGACGCCGACGGCCTGCGGGCCCTGGCGGCGGCCGACACCCACACCGGTGACCTGGTCAAGAGCGGCTACGCCACCAGCCTGCTGCGCATCCTCGACTTCGAGGACGGCTGAGCGCCGCCGTGCCGTAGCCTCTAGGGCCATGAAGTTGTTCGTGACCGGCGGTGCCGGCTTCATCGGGTCGAACTACGTGCGCTACGTGCTCGACCACACCGACGACGAGGTCACCGTCTACGACGCCCTCACCTACGCCGGAAACCTCTCGACCCTGAAGGACGTCGACGACGACCCCCGCTACCGGTTCGTCAAGGGCAACATCTGCGACCCGGGCACCCTCGAGGACGCCATGGTCGGGCACGATGCCGTCGTCCACTTCGCAGCCGAGAGCCACGTCGACCGCTCGATCGCCGGTCCCGACGACTTCATCAACACCAACTGCTTCGGCACCAACATCGTCATGGACACGGCCCGCCGTCTCGAGATGGGCCGGGTCATCCACATCGGCACCGACGAGGTCTACGGCTCGGTCGAGCAGGGCTCGTCGAAGGAGACCGACCCCCTCGAGCCCCGGTCGCCCTACAGCGCATCGAAGGCCGGGTCCGACCTCATCGCCCTGAGCTACCACCACACCTACGGCCTCCCCGTCACCGTCACCCGCTGCACCAACAACTTCGGTCCGTGGCAGTACCCCGAGAAGGCGTTGCCGGTTTGGGTGACGAACCTGCTCGACGGCCGGAAGCTCCCGCTCTACGGCGACGGATTGAACGAGCGGGACTGGCTCTATGTCGACGATCACTGCTCGGCCGTCGAGCTGGTGCGCACCAAGGGCACCCCGGGCGAGATCTACAACATCGGCGCCAACAACGAGACCCCGAACCGCGTGATCGTCGACAAGGTGCTCACCCTTCTGGGCCAGGGCGACGACATGATCGAGTACGTGACCGACCGGCTCGGCCACGACCGGCGCTACTCGGTCGACATCACCAAGGTCACCGAGCTCGGCTGGCGCAAGGAGCGCACCCTCGACGAGGCCCTCGAGGCGACCGTCAACTGGTACAAGCAGAACCGCTGGTGGTGGGAGCCCCTGAAGGCCGGCGGGTGAGCGCGGCGTGAAGGTCTTGATCACCGGCGCCGGGGGGCAGATCGGACACGATCTGATCAGCGCCTTCGAGGGATGGGACGTGGTCGCCACCGACCGCACGACCCTCGATGTGGCGTCGCGCGACTCGGTCCTGCAGGCCATCACGTCGGCCTCGCCCGACGCGGTCGTCCACACCGCGTGCTGGACCGCGGTCGACGCGTGCGAGTCCGACCCCGACAAGGCCATGGCCGTCAACGCCCTCGGCACCCGGCACGTGGCCGAGGCGGCCCGCCTGGTCGGGGCCCACCTCTGCTACATCTCGACCGACTACGTCTTCGACGGCACGTCGACCACGCCCTACACCGAGTGGGACGACACCAACCCGCAATCGGTCTACGGCCGCTCCAAGCTCGGCGGCGAGCTCGAGCTCGACCCGACCCAGACCATCGTCCGCACCTCATGGGTGTGCGGGCTCCACGGCTCGAACTTCGTCAAGACCATGCTCCGCCTGGCCGATGCCGGCGGCGAGATCACGGTGGTCGACGACCAGCACGGCTGCCCGACGTTCAGCGCAGATCTGGCCGGGATGATCAGGCGGCTGGTTGCCGGTCGCCGGCCCGGAACCTTCCACGTGACGAACAGCCGGCCCACCACCTGGTTCGAGCTGGCCCGCGAGGTCTTCACGCTGGCCGGACACGACGCCGAACGGGTCCGGCCCGTCGCCGCCGCCGACCTACAGCCCCCCCGCCCCGCGCCCCGCCCCGCCTACTCCGTCCTCGACAACGCCGCCCTGCGGCTGTCCGGCATCCCGCTTCTGCCCGATCATGCCGAGCCTCTCGAGCGCTTGGTGAAGGAGCTGCTTTCGTCGTGAGTCGCATCGCCATCATCGGAACCGGCTACGTGGGCCTCACGACCGGCGCCTACCTCTCGCACCTCGGCCACGAGGTGGTGTGCGCCGACGTCATGCCCGACAAGGTCGCCATGCTCAACCGGGGCGAGATCCCCATCTACGAGGCGGGCCTCGACGAGCTGGTGCGGGCCGGCCTCGACGGCGGCCGCCTGAGCTTCGTGCTGGGCGCGGCCAACGCGGTCGAAGGCGCCGAGTTCGTCTTCCTCTGCGTCCAGACCCCCCAGGGCGAGGATGGCTCGGCCGACCTCACCTACATCCAGGACGCGGCTGCCGAGATCGCGCCCGTCCTCGAGGCCGAGAGCGTGGTCATCAACAAGTCGACCGTGCCCGTCGGGTCGACCCGCGTCGTCGAGCGGGCCCTCGGCCGCAGCGATGTGTTCGTTGTCTCGAACCCCGAGTTCCTGCGCGAGGGGTCGGCGGTGCACGACTGCCTGCACCCCGACCGCATCGTCATCGGCAGCGACGACTCCGCCGCCGCAGCCCGGGTGGCCGGGCTCTTCGACCAGCTCCAGGCCCCGCTCATCGTGACCGACCCGGCGTCGGCCGAGACCATCAAGTACGCGTCCAACGCCTTCCTCGCCACCAAGATCAGCTTCGTCAACGCCATCGCCAACGTGTGCGAGGCCGTCGGCGCCGACGTGCGCGAGGTCGTCCTCGGCATGGGCTACGACAAGCGCATCGGCTTCGAGTTCCTCAAGCCGGGACCCGGATGGGGAGGCAGTTGCTTCCCGAAAGATTCTCGGGCGTTGGTGCGCATTGCCGAGGATGCCGGGTATGACTTCGGGTTGCTCAAGGGCGTGATCACGGTCAACACCGAGCAGTACGAGCGGGTGGCCACCAAGATCGAGCAAGCGGCGGGGGGCTCACTCGGCGGCGTGACGGTGGCGGTGTGGGGGCTCACCTTCAAGGCCCGCACCAACGACCTGCGGGATTCGCCTGCTCTCGAGGTCATCGGCCGCCTGCGCCAGCGAGGTGCGAACGCCATCAAGGCCTATGACCCAACGGTGACGGGCGACATCGACGGCGTCGAGGTTTGCGCCGACGCCTACGCGGCCTGCGAGGGGGCAACGGTCCTGGCCGTCCTCACCGAGTGGGACGACTTCCGGTGGCTCGACTTCGACAAGGTCAAGGGACTGATGGCTGTCCCCAATGTCGTCGACGCCCGCAACCTTCTCGACCCGGCCGCCCTGCGCCGTCGGGGCTTCTTCTACGTCGGCGTGGGTCGATGAGGGTCGTGGTCACCGGCGGCGCCGGCTTCCTCGGTTCGCACCTCTGCGATGCCCTGCTGGCGCGGGGCGACGAGGTGGTCGCCATCGACAACCTCATCACCGGCAGCCTGGCCAACGTCGAGCACCTCTTCGGCAACGCCGCCTTCACGTTCCAGCACCACGACGTGAGCAACTTCATCCACGTCGCCGGCCCCGTCGATCGGATCATGCACCTCGCCAGCCCGGCGTCGCCCGCCGACTTCGAGCGCATCCCCATCCAGATCCTCAAGGTCGGGAGCCGCGGGACGCAGCACGCCCTGGGGCTGGCCAAGGACAAGGGGGCCCGCTTCTTCCTGGCCTCGACCAGCGAGGTCTACGGCGACCCCCTGGTGCACCCCCAGCCCGAGACGTACTGGGGCAACGTGAACCCCATCGGGCCCCGGGGCGTCTACGACGAGGCCAAGCGCTTCGCCGAGGCCATGACCATGGCGTACCACCGGTACCACGACGTCGACGTCCGTATCGTGCGCATCTTCAACACGTACGGCGAGCGCATGCGGCCCGACGACGGACGGGCCGTGTCGAACTTCATCGTGCAGGCTCTGGCCGGTCAGCCCATCACCATCTACGGCGACGGCAGCCAGACCCGCAGCTTCACCTACGTCGAGGACGAGATCCGGGGCTTCCTCGCCCTCCTCGACAGCGACCAGACCGGTCCCATCAACATCGGCAACGACAACGAGTTCTCCATCCGCCAGCTGGCCGAGATGGTGCTCGAGCTCACCGGCTCGTCGTCGCCTCTCGTCTTCGAGGACCTTCCCGTCGATGACCCGACCCAGCGCAAGCCCGATCTCACGTTGGCCCGGACCCTCCTCGGTTGGGAGCCGAAGGTGCAGCTGCGCGAGGGTCTCGCCCGCACCTCCGAGTGGTTTGCCGCCCAGGCGACGAAAGGTCAGCTGTGAGCTCCACCGACTCAACCGAGTTCTCCGACTTCCCCCTGCCCACCTACCGCACGCTGTCGGTGATCGTCCCCGTGTTCAACGAGCGCAACACGGTGGGCGAGATCATCCGCCGCATGCGCAAGGTCGAGCTGCCCGTCGACCTCCAGATCGTGGTGGTCGACGACGCGTCAGCCGACGGCACCGACAAGATCCTCACCGCCCTCGAGGACTCGACGGTCCGCGTCATCAGCCACCCCACCAACCAGGGCAAGGGGGCGGCGATCCGCACCGGGCTCGAGTTCGCCAGCGGCGACCTGATCCTCATCCAGGATGCCGACCTCGAGTACGACCCTGACGACTGGCCGAAGTTGCTGGCGCCGATCATGAAGGGCAAGGCGACCGTGGTCTACGGTAGCCGCTTCACCGGTGAGCGCCGCAACATGCTCTTCCTGCACTGGGTCGGCAACCGCTTCCTGTCGCTGGTCACCAACGTGCTCTACAACACGACCATCTCCGACATGGAGACGTGTTACAAGCTGTTCGACCGCAAGGCCATCGAGGGCCTCACCATCGAGTCGAACCGCTTCGACTTCGAGCCCGAGATCACGGCCAAGGTCATCCGCCGCGGCCACCGCATCTACGAGGTGCCCATCTCGTACGCCGGGCGCGAGTTCGACGAGGGCAAGAAGATCACCTGGAAGGACGGCTTCGGCGCCATCTGGGCCTTGGTCAAGTATCGAGTCAAGCCCCTCTAGCCGCGGGGCGGCACGGATCGGCGACGAGCGGTGGCCAGCTCGGAGAAGAGCTCCTCGTAGGACTGGGCCACCGCCGCGGGCGAGGCCCATCCCTCGACCCACGCCCGTCCCCGCTGGCCCATGGCCGCCGCCTCGTCGGGGCTGGCGAGCAGCCGCCCGAGGGCGGCAGTGAAGGCCTCGGGGTCGTCGGGGGGCACGGCGATGCCGGCGCCGGCCCGCTCGACGATGCGGGCCACCTCGCTGCCCTCGTCGACGCTGGCCACCAACGGGCGCCCGGCGGCCAGGATCGAGTACGTCTTCGACGGCACCGACGCCCGGGCCAAGCCCCGCTTGAGGGGGACGAGGTGGATGTCGCCGGCGGCGAGCAGCTCGGGCAGGCGCTCGGCCGGCTGCATGGCGACGAAGCGCACGTTGTCGAGGTCGGCCGCCGCCTCGCGCAGGCCGATGAGGGCGGCGCCACCCCCGTTGATGACGAACATCACGTCCGGGTGCTGGGCGCGCAAGGCGCGCGCCGCGTAGAGGACGAGGTCGAGCGACTGTGACATGCCGACGTTGCCGGCATAGAGCACCACCCGCTTGCCACTGAGCGCGTACTCGGCCCGGTAGGAGTTCTCGGCCGGCATCGGACGGATGAGCTCGGTGTCGACGAAGTTGGGGATGACGCGGATCTTGTGGGCCTGGCCGGGCCCGACCTTGTCGACCAGATTGGCCCGGAGGTCGTCGGAGAGGACCGTGACGGCGTCGGCCCGGTGGTAGGACCACAGCTCGAGCTTGTAGGACGCGGCGATCACCTTGGGGTTGGTGAGGGCGCCGAGGTCGATGGCCACGTCGGGGTAGACGTCTTGGATGTTGAACACCAAGGGGGCTCGACGGGCCTTGGCCACCATCCAGCCCACCCCGCCGAGGGTGAGCGGGGGCGACACGGCGAGCACGGCGTCGACCTTCGGGCCCAGGGCCCCGACGGCGGCGGCCAGGGCACTGAAGCCGGCGAAGGCGGCGGCCCGGCGGGGGATGTCGGTCTTGTCGGTGGGGAAGGGGTGCAGGCGCGTCACCGACCCCCACTCGGTCTGCTCCTTGCGGACGAGCCTTCCCTCGAAGCCGGGCTCGACCCGGTGGTCTTTGTACCAGGGCAGGGCGGTGATGACCTCGATGCGGTGACCTCGGTTGGCCAGCTCGGTGACGATCCGCGTCCAGACCGCGCCGGTGGGCGCCACGTCGGGTGCGAAGTGGGGGGGAAGGACGACGAGGTTCACGATTGAAGGGCGAGATGGTAGGCCGCGACCAAGGCCCGGGCTGCGACTTCGGGGCGGAAGGCCTGGGCTCGTTGCCGGCCGGCGGCCACCAGCCGACCGCGCAAGGCCTCGTCGTCGAGCAGGCCGCTCATGGCGTCGGCCCACGCGTGGGAATCGTCGGGCGGAAGCAGGATGCCGGCGTCGCCCACGACCTCGGGCAAGGCCGTGGTGTCCGACGCGATGACCGCGCAGTCGCGCTGCATGGCCTCCACCACCGGCGCCCCGAACCCTTCGTAGCGCGAAGGGAAGACCAAGCCGACTGCGGCCCGGTAGAGGGCGTCGAGGGCGGCGTCGGACACCCGTCCCAGCTGGTGGAAGCGAGCGCCCACCCCGAGAGCGTCGGCTCGCGCTCGTAGGGCGGCGTCCTCTGTCCACGGCAGCCCGGTGCAGATCAGGTGAGCACCGGCGAGGTGAGGAAGGGCGTCGATCACCACCGCGTGGTTCTTGTGGGGGTAGGCGATGGCGGGCAGCAGGAAGAAGGTCTCGGGCAGGCCCGGGGGAAGGGCCTCGGGCGTGGGTTGGGGCGGGGGTAGGACGGCGTGGGGGACGACGGCGGTGCGCGCCGGCGACACCCCGAGATGGTCGATGACGCTGCGGCGGGTGAACTCGCTCACCGTCATCACCACCCGAGCCCGATGGGCCGAGCGGGGCATGACCCGTCCGAGGTAGGCCCGCTTGCCGGCCGAGAAGAACTGGGGAAGGTCGAGGTACTGGAGGTCGTGGATGGTGACCACGTTGGGTCGCGGCGCGAGGGCCGGAATCGTGCCCCCCAGGTGATGGACCAGGTCGAAGCCCGCGGTGCGGGCGGCCAGCCACGTGCTCTCGGACGCGACTCTCAATGCCTTGGGCCGTCCACCTGTGGGCGACACCCGCGTCGGCCACCGACGAACCAGGTCGGGATGGGCCGGGGCGAAGGCGGGGAGAGCGAACAGGGTGAGGTCGACGTCGCGCTCGGCCGCGGGCAGGTCGGCGACGGCCGCGGCCAGCCGGGTGGCGTAGGACTCGGTGCCGCCGACCGCACCGGGCCGCAACCACAGCAGGTTCAGGGCGATGCGGGCCGACGTCACGGCGCCACCTCGGCGTAGGCCGCGACCACCAGCCGGGCGGTGCGGTCCCACGTGAACTCGGCGGCCCGCAGTCGGCCGGCCGAGGAGAGCTCGGCCGCGAGGGCGGTGTCGGTCACCACCCGCTCGATCCCTTCGGCGATCGACTCGGGAGAGCCGGCGTCGACCAGCACCGCCGCCCCCTGGCTGACCTCTTCGGTCGACGACCCCCGGGACGTGACGACCGGGGCGCCGTGGGCCATGGCCTCGAGCACCGGAAGGCCGAAGCCCTCGAAGTGGCTCGGGTAGCAGAAGACGCTGGCCTCGGCGTAGAGGCGGGCCAAATCGGCATCGGGGACGAAGCCCACCACCTTGACGCGCGATCGCTCGGCCCCGATGAGGAACTCGAGGTCTTCATTCCAACCCTTAGGCCCGACGAGAACGAGGTCGAGGTCGAGGTCGGCCCGACGCTTCTCGATGAGGCGGAAGGCGTCGACCAGGCCACCCAGGTTCTTGCGGGGCTCGGTCGTGCCCACCCACAAGATGAAGGGGCGCGTCAGCCCGTAGCGTCGCCGGACCTCACCAACGTCGGTCACCGCCACCGGGTTCGGCGGGTCGACGCCCCAGGGCACCAGTCGCAGGCGCGCCGGTTCGAGGCCATGCTCGACGCACGAGTCGATGGTCGCCTGCGACGGGCAGAGGATGAGGTCGGCGTCGGTGCGCACCAGCTCGAGGGCGCGGTCGAAAAACGACAGGCCGCGCCGGGTGAACCACCGGGGCTCGACGAGGTGGGCCAGGTCGTGGATGGTGGCCACGATCGGCACGCTGTGGGGCGGCATGGCCCAGGCCGTGGCGTGGATCACGTCGACCGGCCCCGTGGCCCGCTCGACGTGGGGTCGGCGCAGGCGATGCCACGCCTCGTAGAGGGCGAGTCGAGGCAGGGGAAGGGCCCGCACCGGGATCACGGGCACGAACGCCGGCGCGGGCGGGCGGCGGTGGCGGGCCGACACCCCGACCAGCTCGGGGGCGTCGCCGAGGCGGGTGATGGCGTCGACCATGCGCAGGATCGACGTCGCCGTGCCGCCTGGAACTCGGTGCCAGCACTGCTCGAGGGTGACGGCGATGCGCCGCTCCGGGGCCACGGCGGGTGATTGTCGCATCAGTTTGGGGCGCCGGTACGCTGCCCGCATGCCGACGTTCTGGTCTGAGCAGCGCGTCCTGGTGACGGGTGGCTCGGGCTTCGTGGGGCGCAGCGTCGTCCGCCAGCTCGATGCAAAGGCGCCCGCCGCCGTGTTCACGCCGTCGAGCCGCGACTACGACCTCACCCAGCCCGAGGCGGCCCGTCAGCTCTTCGACGACACCGACCCGACCCTCGTGATCCACCTGGCCGCCCGGGTCGGGGGCATCGGCGCCAACATGGCCCATCCCGCCGAGCTCTACCTGGCCAACCTGCTGATGGGCACCTACGTCATCGAGGAAGCCCGCCGGAAGGGCACCGACAAGAGCGTGCTGGTGGGCACCATCTGCTCGTACCCAAAGATCGTCCCGATGCCCTTCAAGGAGGAGACCCTGTGGGACGGCTACCCCGAGGAGACCAACGCCCCCTACGGGATCGCCAAGAAGGCCCTGCTGGTGCACGCCCAGGCCAACCGTGACCAGTACGGCCAGAACTCGGTCTTCCTGCTGCCCACCAACCTGTTCGGGCCGGGCGACAAGTTCCACCCCAGCGTTTCGCACGTCATCCCCGCCCTCATCAAGAAGTGCGTCGACGCCAAGGAGCAGGGGAGCCACACCCTCGACGTGTGGGGCACGGGGGCGGCGACGCGCGAGTTCCTGTACGTCGACGACGCGGCCGAGGGCATGCTCCTGGCGGCCGAGCACTACGACGGAGCCGACCCGGTGAACCTGGGCTCGGGCGAAGAGCTGGCCATCCGCGACCTGGCCGAGCTCATCGCCCGTCACGTCGGATTCGACGGCGAGCTGAAGTGGGACCCGTCCAAGCCCGACGGCCAGCCCCGGCGCAAGGTCGACACCACCCGGGCCGAGAAGACGTTCGGGTTCGTGGCCCACACCACCATGGAGGACGGCCTGCGCCGCACCATCGAGTGGTATCTGGCCAATCGGGACGAAGCGGAGTCGGCCGCCTTCTGAAGGCGGTGCGCGCCGAGTAAGGTCTCCCCCCGGCATGGGCAAGGCATCGAGCTCGAAGAAGGTGGCACGCGCCGCCAGCACTGGCGGCGGTCGCACCAACCGCGGTCGCACGCCGGTTCTGTACTACGGCGCCCTCTTCATCATCGCTGCTTTGGGCTTCACCGGCATCGCCGTCAGCCGGGGCGCGGGCAAGGCCAACGCCAAGGTCCCGCCCACCACGGCCGACCACTGGCATGCCGCCTTCGGCTTCTACTTCTGCGACCAGTTCGCCGCCGCTCCGGGCGACAAGGCCGGCGACCTCTACGGCATCCACACCCACGCTGACGGACTGATTCACATCCATCCCTTCTCGTCCCGCACCACCGGCAAGAACGCCACCCTGGGGGCGATCATCACCGACATCGGCGGCACGCTCAGTGAGACCAGGGTGGGCATCCCCGGCCACAAGACGATGAAGAACGGCGACAAGTGCGGCAAGGACGTCGGCAAGGTCCGGGTCATCGTGTGGGACAACGCAGCGGCTAAGAAGGGCAAGCCGGTCGCCGGCGATCCCAAGTCGCTCCGGCTGAAGAACGGCGAGATCATCACCACCGCCTTCGCTCCCGCCAACAAGGACATCCCCAAGCCGCCCTCGGCCAAGGACGTCGCCAATCCGGGCGACCTCGGCACCACGCCGACGCCGACACCGACGACGGTCGCAGGCAACAGCTCGTCGACGACGACCCCCGCGGCCTCGTCGACCACCGCGACCACCCTGAGGTGAAGGCCGTTGTCCTCGTCGGTGGCGAGGGCACCCGGCTCCGGCCCCTGACGTTCACCACGCCCAAGCCCCTGCTCCCGGTGGCAGGCGTGCCGATGCTCGAGCGCATCCTCGGCCACCTGGTCGCCAACGGCATCACCGAAGCCGTGCTCTCGATGGGCTACCGGCCCGACGCCATCGAGTCGGCCTACCCGGACGGGGTGTGTGGCGGGGTGGCTATCACCTACGCCGTCGAGCCCGAGCCCCTCGACACCGCCGGGGGCGTGGCCTTCGCGGCCCGCCACGCCGGGCTCGACTCGACGTTCCTTGTCTTGAACGGCGACGTATTGAGCGACATCGACCTGACCGGGCTGCTCGCCTTCCACAAGGCTCGCGGAGCTGAGGCCACCATCGCCCTCACCCCGGTCGACGACCCGTCGTCGTTCGGCGTCGTCCCCAGCGATGACGAGGGCCGGGTCACGGCCTTCATCGAGAAGCCGACTCGTGACGAGGCGCCGACCAACCTCATCAATGCGGGCTACTACGTGGTCGAGCCTTCACTGGTGGAGCGCATCCCCGCCGGTCGCCGGGTGAACATCGAGCGCGAGACCTTCCCGCTGCTGGTGGCCGATCGAACCCTCTACGCCCTGGCCAGCGACGACTACTGGACCGACACCGGCACCCCCGTCCTCTACCTCGAAGCCAACCTGCACGCCCTGGCCGGCACCACCTGGTTCGGCCCGGGTGCCCGGGTCGACACAGCCGGGGCCGCAGTCAGCGCCAGTGCAGTGGGCGCGCGCACCACCATCGGCGCGGGGGCCGAGGTCATCGAGTCGGTGCTGCTCGACGACGTCACTGTTGAGCCGGGAGCCCGGGTGCAGCGTTCGCTGATCGGTGCCCGCTCGGTGATCGGCGCCGATGCCGTGGTCGAAGGACTGAGCGTGGTCGGCGACGGCGTGCGGGTGGCAGCCGGCGACCGCCTCGTCGGGTCGCGAGTGCCGGAGCCGGCATGAAGGCCCTCGTCACGGGCGGCGCCGGCTTCATCGGGTCGACGCTGGTCGACCGCCTGCTCGCCGAGGGCCATGCCGTCGACGTCATCGACGATCTGAGCAGCGGCTCGCTGGCCAACCTGTCGGACGCCCGCTCCGACTCGTCGCACGCTCTGACGTTCCACCAGATCGACATCCGCAACCCCGGGGTGGCCGATCTCATCGCCCGCCGCCAGCCCGACGTCGTCTACCACCTGGCCGCCCAGGCCGACGTGCGGGTCTCGGTCGCCAACCCCGTGCTCGACGCCGAGATCAACATCATCGGCAGCCTCAACGTGCTCGAGGGAGCCCGCCAGGGCGGGGCCCGCAAGGTCGTCTTCGCCTCGAGCGGCGGCACCATCTACGGCGACCCCGACCCGTCCGCCCTTCCGGTGCGCGAGTCACATCCGCAGGTGCCGGTGTCGCCTTACGGCGTTGCCAAGAAGGCGGTGGGTGACTACCTGGCCGCCTACCGGCAGCTGCACGACCTCGAGTTCACGGCCCTCGCTCTGGCCAACGTCTACGGGCCGCGGCAGGACCCGCACGGCGAGGCCGGGGTGGTCGCCATCTTCGCCGGCCGCCTGCTGGCCGGCGAGCCCTGCACCGTCTTCGGCGACGGCACGCAGACGCGCGACTTCGTCTTCGTCGACGACGTGGTCGACGCCTTTGCCCGGGCCGCCGAGAAGGGCTCGGGCCTCGTCATCAACATCGGCACCGGCGTCGAGACGAGTGTCAACCGCCTCTACGCCACCATGGCCGACGGGGCGGGCGTCAGCGACGACGCGGTGCGAGCCCCGGCCCGCCCCGGCGAGCTGCTGCGCTCATCGCTCGACCCGGGCCGGGCCGGCATCCACCTCGGGTGGAAGCCGTGGACCACCCTCGAGGAAGGCACCGCCGCCGTCCTCCGCTGGTTCCGCGACAGGTAGCGACAGCGCGGGTGGGGCCGTCGATGGCTCCAAAGCCAACAGGGGTTAGCGGAAGAGGTCTTCGGCGTAGGGACGGACGATCTCGTCCTTGACCGATGACTCGCGCAGCCACGTCGGGTCGACGCCGCGAACGATGGCGACCGGCACACCGCGGGATTTGCCCATGACCAGCTCGGCGGCGCAGGCGATCTCGTCAGCCACGCAGACCTCGGTGACCTCGAGTTCGCGCCCCAGGGCGTCGGTGGTGCCCCGCAGGTCGACCACGGCGGCGACGCCGGCGGTGCCGATGGCCACGTCGGTGACGCCTTTGCGCCACGTGCGCCCAAACGTGTCGGACACGATGACGCCGACCGAGTGCCCGGTCCGGGCCCGGAGCCCGTCGCGGATGCGGCGGGCCGAGCGGTCGGGGTCGACGGGGAGGAGGGCGGCCCACCCCCTGGCCACGTTCGACAGGTCGACCCCCGCGTTGGCGCACACGAAGCCGTGCGAGGTCTCGGTCATGATCAGGTCGCCCCGGCGGCGCAGGACGCGCACCGCTTCGCGCTCGACGAGGTGCTTGTGGGCGACGGGGTCGGCAGCGTCGATCTCGACCAGCCGACCCTCGGCCTTCGACACGATCTTCTGGGTGACGACGACGACATCGCCAGAGACAAGTGGCGCGTGCTGGGCGATGAGGTCGACGAGGGCATCACCCGGAAGGACCTGGGGGAAGCCCTCGACGGGGATGACCGACAGAGCCGTCACGCGCCGAGGACGACCTTGGCCAGGGCGGCGGCCTTCTCGCGGTCGCTCATGATCGTGGGGGCCACGACGCAGGTCATGCCCTCGTCCTCGACGGCGCGGGCCTTGGCCGCGTCGGCCTCGTCGATGACGAGGGTGCCGGCGAACGGGGCGTAGAGCCGGGCCACGCCGACCACCGATGACTCGTGACCCAGCTCGGTGAGCATGCGGTCGGCCGGGCCCTTGAGGGCGGCGCCGGCGACGATGGGGGAGATGGCGACGGTGCGCTGGCGGCGGGCCGCCACCTCGTGCTCGACGCCCGGCACGGCCAGGATAGGGCCGATCGACACGATCGGGTTCGACGGGCAGATGACGACCAGGTCGGCCGACCGGATGGAGCGGAGCACGTCGGGCCCGGGGGTCGACCGCTCGACACCGGCGAAGCGGACACCCGTGACGGGCACGGAGTGGGCCCGTCCCACGAAGTACTCCTGAAAGCCGATCTCGCCCTCGCCCTCGACCGTGACCCGGGTCTCGATGCGGTCGTCGGACATGGGCAGGAGGCGCAGCCCGAGACCCCACGCGCTGGTGATCTCGGCCGTGACCTCGGTGAGGGTGGCGCCGTCGGCCAGGCGCTGGGTGCGGAAGAGGTGGGTGGCCAGGTCACGGTCGCCGAGCCGGAACCAGGTGGCGCCCCGGTAGCGCTCGAGGGCGTCCATGGCCTGCCAGGTCTCGCCGACGAGGCCCCACCCCGTCTCGGGGTTCACGGCCTCGGCCAGGGTGTAGGTGACGGTGTCGAGATCGGGGCTGATGTGCAGCCCATGAAGGGTGATGTCGTCGCCGGTGTTGACGATGGCCGTGACGTCGTCGGGCGGGACGACGGCCAAGAGGCCGCGCAGGAAGCGGGCGGCACCAACTCCTCCGGCCAGGGCGACGATCACTGAGCCGAGGCTAACCCGACCCTCCCGGCAATCGAGCCTCGAGGCTCAGGCTGTTGCGGCGCCCCGCACGATGTTCCAGTTGGCCCAGATGGCCGGCGTGCTGCAGCTGCTGCCGACGCCGACGAGCCCGCCCGAGTTGGTCAGCACCACGCCGCTGCCCGACTTGATCACGGCGAAGGCGCCCGAGCCGGCCGCCGTGGCCGCCGTGCTGAGGGCCGGGGGCATGGTGTTGTTGCCGACGGCGAAGGGGCTGAGGCCGCCGTTGCTGTCGACGATGTAGCCGCCGGTGCCATTGGGGAGCATGACGATGCTGCGGGCCTTGTCGGCGCCGAAGTACTTGCCGCCCCGGGCGTCGGGCATCCCGCCGAAGGGATGGAGGCCGCCGAAGCCGTCGAGCTCGTAGCCCCGTGCGCTGCTCGTGGGGTCGACCGCCAGGTCGCGGGCGATGTCCCAGTTCTTCCAGTAGGGAGTGCCGGTGATCGCGGGCGCGTTGCCGAAGGGGTGGATGCCGCCGAAGGCGTCGAGGACGTAGGCCCCCTTGAGGTCGGGCGTCACGGCCAGGGCGTTGGCGATGTCCCAGTTCTTCCAGTACCCGCCGCCGGAGAGCATCGGCAGGCCGCCGACGGGATGGATGCCGCCGAAGCCGTCGAGGACGTAGCCCTTGCCAGTCGAGTTCACGGCCAGGTCGCGGGCGATGTCCCAGCCGAAGTAGGGAGCGCCGCTGAGGTTGGGAGCCGAGCCGAGGTTGTGGATGCCGCCATAGCCGTCGAGGAACCAGCCGTTGGGCGGCGTGCACTCGTTGAGTCCGGTCGGGCCGCTGATGGCCGGGCCCTTGATGAAGTCGAAGGTGATCCAGAGGTTGCCGTCGTCGCCGTTGACGGCGCCGATGCCCACCCGGTTGTAGTCACCGAGCTCGTTGGCCTTGTGGCCGGGCGAGTTCCAGAAGGCGTTCTGCAGGGACGGCACGCTGGGGCCGTAGCCGACGTTCTCGCCGACCCTGGTCCAGTCGTTCGTCACCCGGGTCGAGATCTGCGACACGTAGTTGGGGTTGTGGCCGAGCACCCGCTGGGCCGCCATCTGGCCCGTCCACCCGCGGGCCACGCTGCTGGCCGCCGAGTCGAACACCATCGGGCCCAGGCCGCTGCCCGCACGCGCCTGGTTGAGCACCTTGAGGAAGGCCATCTCGGCCTCGCCGGAGTAGCTGGCGGCGGCCGCCGGACGGGCCGGTGCCAGTACCAGGACCGTCATGAGCACTGCCAGGAAGGAGAGAGCCAGCCGTCGCATACACAGGGTCTCGGCCCGATCCGTGCCTGACTTGAGAAAGTATCTAGTCACAACGTAGTCACAACCGGAATGCCCGATTGGTGGACCGGAAGAGCCCGACCGAAGGGGTCAGAAGGGGCGCCGGTGGTAAGGTCCGAACCGGTTTCCAGGCGTGCTCGCCCAAGCAAGGAGTGCTGCGAGACCAGTGTCGATCGATACCGCTCCGGCGGCGCGCATGGGCGAGCTGTGGAGCGCCCGGCAGCTTCTGCGCAACCTCACGGTGCGCGAGCTCAAGGTCCGCTACAAGCGGTCGGCCATCGGGTTCCTCTGGAGCCTGGTGAACCCATTGCTGCAGATGGCGGTTTTCTCGCTGGTCTTCGGCAAGTTGTTCAGCGCCAGCAAGACCATCCCCCAGTTCCCCATCTTCTTCATCGTCGCTTTCCTCCCGTGGGCCTTCTTCCAGGGCTCGGTGCAGAACTCGACGGGCGCCATCGTGGGCAACGCCAACCTGGTCAAGAAGGTGTACTTCCCCCGCGAGGTGCTCCCGGTGGCGACGATGCTGGCCCAGTTCGTCCACCTGCTCCTGGCTGAGCTGGTGCTCTTCGTCGTCCTGGCCATCGGGGGCAACGACTTCCTGCCCTACCTCCCGGTGTTCGTCATCGCCACCGTCATCGTGGTGGTGCTGGCCACCGGCTTCGCCATGCTCTTCGCCGCTCTCAACACCGCGTTCCGCGACGTCCAGGAGCTATCCGGCGTCCTGTTCCTCGTGTGGTTCTACGCCACCCCGGTCGTCTATCCGCTGAGCCTGGTGCCGTCCAAGTGGCGTTGGGTGCTCAGCCTCAACCCCATGACCCACGTGGTGCGGCTCTACCGCTACGCCCTCTACCCGGTGCCGCGGGCGGGCGGGTTCGCCTGGCCCCCGGTCACGGTGGTCGCCGCCGGCGCCGCCTTTGCCGTCGCCGCCCTCGTGCTCGGCTACGTGGTCTTCGGCCGCATGGCCGCCAACTTCGCCAAAGAGGTCTGATGGCGGAGCTGGCCCCGGGCTCGGTGGTGGTGCGCGACCTGTGGGAGTCGTTCACCATCTACCACGACCGCCCGGTGAGCCTGAAGGACCGCCTGGTCGGGAAGCGCAAGACCTCGACCGAGCAGTTCTGGGCCCTCAAGGGGGTGAGCGTCGAGGTCGAGCCGGGCGAGACCCTGGCCCTCGTCGGGGCCAACGGCTCGGGCAAGTCGACCCTGCTCAAGGTCATGGCCCGCATCCTCGAGCCCGACAAGGGGTCGGTCGATATCGGGGGCCGGCTGGCCGCCCTGCTCGAGGTCGGCGCCGGCTTCCACGGCGACCTGACGGGACGGGAGAACGTCTACCTCAACGCCTCCATCCTCGGCTTCGGCCGCAGGGAGGTCGACCGCATCTTCGACGACATCGTCGCCTTCGCCGAGCTCGAGCGCTTCATCGACACGCCGGTGCGCACGTACTCGTCGGGGATGTACGTGCGTCTCGGCTTCGCCGTCGCCATCCACCTCGATCCCCACATCCTGCTGGTCGACGAGGTCCTGGCCGTGGGCGACGCCCGCTTCCAGGCTCGCTGCTTCGACCGCATCCGGGCCCTGCAGCGCGAGGGCCGCACGATCATCTTCGTCACCCACGACACCGACCTGGCCGCGTCGCTGTGCAAGCGGGCCGTGCTGCTGGTCGAGGGCGAGATCGATCAGATGGGCCCGAGCCACCTCGTCGTCGACCGCTACCGCGAGCTCTACACCGCCGAGGGCACGCATGACATGGGCCACTTCACCGGCGGTGAGGTCCACGGCACCGGCGACATGCGGCTCAGTGGCATTCGGCTCATCACTGAGGCGGGCGACCCGGTCGTGAAGGTCGGTGAGGCCCTGTCGGTCACCTACGCGGCCGAGGCCACGACCGAGATCGAGCGCCCGGTGTTCGGCCTCATCGTGCGGGCCCCTGATGGCACCTACCTCTATGACACCAACACCTTGTGGCGGAACCACGACACCGGGACCTACCGCTCGGGCGACAAGGTGGTCGTGCGCTTCGACCTGAAGGCTCACCTCTTGCCAGGGATGTACCTGATCACGGTGGCCGCGGCCAACGAGGACGGGCGCGTGGCGTATGACTGGCACACCGATGTGCTGGCCTTCGAGGTTCGGGGCAACACCCACGCGCGGGGCATCGCCGCCCTCGACGCCGACGTCACCATCGAGGCCCTGTGACGAGCGACGACCTCGAGCTGTCGTACTACGAGTCGCGCCAGTTCGACGCCGAGCACATCTGGCAGGTCCGCAGCCACTACCTCCAGTTCGTCGAGGGGGCCTCGTTCCTCGTCGAGCTGGGCTCAGGCCGCGGCGAGTTCCTGGCCAAGGTGGCGGGCGGCATCGACCGCGTCCTCGGCGTCGACAGCGAGGCGGCGATGGTCGAGCGGGCCCGGGCGCTCGGCGTCGACGTCGTCCACGACGACGCCCTGCACTGGCTCGAGTCGACCGACGACCGGCCCGACGCCCTGGTCGCCGCCCACCTGGTCGAGCACCTGGCCGTCGAGGACGCCAGCCGCCTTTTCGAGGGGGCGGCGCGGGTGCTGGCCTCGGGCGGGGTGCTCGTCGCCGTGACGCCCAACCCGTCCTGCCTCTCAGTCCTGCTCCAGGACTTCTGGAGCGACCCAACCCACGTGCGCCCCTACACCCTCGACCTCCTCCAGTTTCTGACCCGCCGGGCCGGGCTCGAGGTGGTCGACGCCGGCGGCAACCCCCTCGACGTCCCCGGCCCACCCGCCCACCTGCCGGTCGACAACGTGATGACACCGTGGGGCGCGCCTTCGGCCGCCGTCGAGCCCGAGGCGCGGCGGACGCAGTCGCGCCTGAAGGCCGGGCTCACAGCCGGCGTGACCGCCGGCGTCGACGACGAGGTGGCCCGGCTGCGGCGCGCCGTCGAGCTGCTGGTCCACGACATGCACACCCTCGCCGGCCAGATCAACACGATCGGCCACCAGGCGGCCGAGGCGAGGGACGGCGTCAACCGGACCCTCGCCCACCTCTACGGCCCCAACGAGATCTACGTGGTCGCCCGCCAGCCGGCATGACGCCCTTCGTTCGCGTCGTCGTCCTCAACTTCAACGGCGGAGACCTCACCACCGACTGCCTCACCCACCTCGAGCAGGTTGACTGGCCCGCCGACCGGCTCGAGCTGGTGATGGTCGACAACTCGCCCGCTGACGGCGTGGCCGAACGGGTGCGTCGCGACCACCCGACCGTCCGCATCGTCACCGCGCCCCGGAACCTGGGCTTCGCAGGCGGCAACGACTTGGCCCTGCGCGACCTCGGCGCCGCCGACTACGTCGCCCTCCTCAACAACGACGCCACCATCGAGCCGGGCTGGCTCCGCCCACTGGTCGCAGCTCTCGAAGCCGACCCGAGCCTGGCCGCGGCCAACTCGAAGATCGTGTTCGCGGCCGAGTTCGTCGAGGTCGAGCTGTCGACGTCGGGCTTCACACCGGGGCGGGGCGACCCGCGTGACCTGGGCGTGCGCCTCAGTGGCGTGCGGGTCGACGGCACCGACCAGTGGCGCGACACGCAACGGGCCGAGGGGTGGTGGGGGATCGAGCACGGCGGGCCCGACGAGGTGACCTTCGAGTGGTCGAAGTCATCGGCTGTCCTGCGCGTCCCCGTGACGGTCGGCGACGATCGGTCCGCCTCGCGGCGCGTCGAGCTGAAGTTGGCGGCGGAGCGAGAAAAGTCGGTCACCATCGGCTCCGGTGACGAGTCGGTCTCGGTGACGGTGGGCCCCACGCCGGCCTGGCATGAGATCCCCCTGGGGGGCAAGGCCTTCGACGTCATCAACAACGTGGGGTCGGTCCTCATCGAGGGAGGGTGGGGGGCAGACCGCGGCTACCTCGAGCCCGACCGTGGCCAGTACGACGAAGCGGCCGAGGTCTTCGCCTGGTGCGGGGGCAGCGTCCTCCTGCGCCGCAAGTACCTCGACGAGGTTGGCGTCTTCGACGAGCGCTTCTTCCTCTACTACGAGGACTTCGACCTCTCGTGGCGCGGTCGCCTGGCCGGGTGGCGCTACCAGTACGTCCCCGAGTCGCGGGTCCGCCACATCCACAGCGCATCGAGCGGTGAGGCGTCGGCCATCTTCCAGCACCACGTCGAGCGCAACCGGCTGCTCATGCTGACCAAGAACGCACCGGCGTGGCTGGCCCGCCAGGCCGCCTTCCGCTTCGTCCTCTCGACCGCTTCGTACGGACGGCGCGACGTCGTCAGCCCCGTCCTGCGCGGCCACCGGCCCAACACCACGCTGACGGCGCGGCGCGTCCGCTCGTTCGTCGACTACCTTCGCCTCCTACCTCACGCCCTCCGGGAGCGGCGCCGGGTGCGGGCCCATCAGGTGGTGCCGGACGAGCAGCTGCTGTCGTGGGCCGTGCCCCCTCGATCATGAGGGTCGGCGTCTACAACAAGCACTGGGCCACGGCCGGTGGGGGCGAGAAGTACGCGGCCTCGATGGCCATCGCCCTAAGGGACGGGAACGAGGTGACCCTGCTCGGCAACGACGCGATCGACACCGCCATGCTCGAGGAGCGTCTCCAGGTCGACCTGTCCGGGATGGCGACCGTCGACCTGGGTCCTGACCCCGGCGCGGCCAGCGAGGCGTCGGCCGACTACGACCTGTTCGTCAACGCCAGCTACGGCAGCGACGAGCCCAACCGGGCCAACCACGGGCTCTACGTCGTCTACTTCCCGTCGGGCGCCCACCCCGGCATCCAGGGCGTCGACCGGGCTGCGGTGCGGATCCTCGACCCCATCGCCCGCCCCCACGGTGCCGTGGTGCGCTGGGGTCGCGGCTTCTGGGCCCGCGACAGCGGCGCCGTCTTCTCATGGACAGCGGGCCGGGCTGTGATCTACGTCGAAGCCGCCGACGGGCTCGAGGTGCCGCTGCACCTGGCGTTCGGTGGCCATCGCCCCGAGGCGGCGGGCCCGACGGTGGCTCGCATCGCGGTCGAGGGCGAGCCGGTGGCGACGGTGCTGGTCGAGCCCGGCCGGCGACGGGCGTCAGTCGATGTGCCCGTGCGGGGCAGGGGGCCGAAGCACCCGGTCGCGGTCGAGATCCGAGCCGACACCTTCGTCCCCGCCGAGCTGGGGATGGGCGACGACCGACGACAGCTGGGCGTCCCTCTCACCCGGGCCGCCATCGGCCCGCGCTTCGGCAGCGCCCGCTCGCTGGGCCAGTGGGGGATCGCCCGCCTGGCCCAGCGGGTTCGGCCCAACGTGAACCTGCTGCAGTCGATCCGCTTCCTCGACTCCTACGACCGACTGGTGTCGATCTCGGATTACACGACGTTGTGGACCAAGCGCTTCTGGGATCGCGATTCCGTGCTCCTGCACCCGCCAGTGACGCCACAGCCCCGCGGTGCCGGCGGCAAGGACAACATGATTCTGTCGGTGGGTCGCTTCTTCGCCCCCGAGCACGGGCACTCGAAGAAGCAGCTCGAGATGGTCAACGGCTTCCGTCTCCTGTGTGAGGGCGGCCTCACCGGCTGGGAGTACCACCTTGTCGGCGGGTGCAAGCCCGAGGACGAGCACTACCTGAACGATGTGCGGGCCGCGGCCGAGGGCCTGCCCGTCGTCTTCCACATCGGGGCCAGCGGGGCCGAGCTCCGCGACCTCTACTCGCGGGCCTCGATCTTCTGGCACGCCTCCGGTCTCGGCGAGGATCCGGCCCGCAACCCGGTGCGCTACGAGCACTTCGGCATCACCACCGTCGAGGCCATGTCGGCGGGCATCGTCCCCATCGTGATCGGCATGGCCGGTCAGCTCGAGGTGCTCGAGTCCGGCGTCGAGGGATACCACTTCCAGACCCTCGACGAGCTGGTGGCCCGCACGCGAGAGGTGGCGGGCGACGAAACCCTCCGCCGCCGTCTGGCCGATGCCGCCGTCGCCCGGGCCGCCCAGTTCTCGCCCGAGTGCTTCGCCGACCGGCTGGGCGAGATCGTCGCCACCCTCGGCTGACCGAGGGTTGGGTGACGCCCGGCCCCGCGGGGCGTGTGCCATCCTGAGCGGGGGCGGAGTCGACCACACTGGTGGTGAGCGCGCCCTGAGACGACATCCTCGAACCCCCCGGTCCCTGAGAGCGGCTGTCGCTCTGGTCGTCACGATGGCGGCAGCAGTGCTCGGGCCAGGGGCAGCGCCGGCGGCCCGCGCCGACACGTCGTTCGTCTTCCACGGTGGCGGCTTCGGTCACGCCCTCGGCATGAGCCAGTACGGCGCCATGGGGATGGCCCGGTCCGGGTTCACCTACCAGCAGATCCTCACGCACTACTACACGGGCATCACCGTCTCTGCTCCCGGGGTCCCGGCCACCATCCGAGTCGGGCTGCGCCAGGGGTCGGAGTCCTTCCGCCTCACCGGCACCGGAAACTTCAACTTCTCGGCCACCAAGGGCGGGCCGGCGGTGGCCATCGGCAGCGCCAACCAGTGGTGGGCCATCACCCGAACGGGGACGTTGCTCTATCTGACCGGCCCCGACAACGTCAAACGGGGGCCGTACTCGCAGGTGTGGCAATCGACCAACGCCGGTGAGCACCTCAAGCTGGTCGAGTGGAACGGGTCGCAATGGGTCACCACCGGCGACTACGCCCACGGCCAGATGCAGGTCGTCGCCAACAGCGGCGGCTCGGCGACCTACGTGGTGCTCCAGGACCTCACCCTCGAGCAGTACGTCGCCGGCATCGGTGAGGTCCCGAGCACCTGGCCCACCGCGGCCAAGCAGGCCCAGGCGGTGGCGGCCCGCACCTACGGGGCCCGGCTCATCACGACCGGAGGCCGGTCGAACTGCGGCTGCGACCTGTTCGACGACACGCGCGACCAGGTGTACTCGGGCTGGGCGACCGAGCAGCAGTCGGGCTGGACGAGCGCCGTCAACTCGACCCCCGGCGTCGTCGCGACCTATCAGGGCACCCTCATCACGGCCTACTACTCGTCGTCGTCCGGTGGCTGGACGGAGGACAACGAGAAGGTCTGGGGGGGCAGCGCCATCGCCTACCTGCGCGGCGTCGAGGACCCCTACGACAACCAACCCGAAAACCCCAACTACCGGTGGACGCGCACGTTCTCCGGCACCGCCCTCTCGAGCACCCTGAACGGCTGGCTGGCGGCGCGGGGGCGGGCCCAGATCGGAACCGTGCAGTCGGTGGTCTACCCGGCGCCCCGCGGCCACGGCGGGAGGATCATCATCCCCACTGCCGGCGGCGGCGGAGCCACCTTCAACGGCACCAGCGGCCAGGCCCGGCTCAGCGGTGAGGACCTGCGCGGTGCGCTCGGCTTCCCGGGGTCGATGATCGTCGACCCCAGCAACGTGGCCACCACCGACGTCTCGGGCGGATGGGTCGTCGACGCGCTGGGCGGCTTCCACTCCTTCGGCGGCGCCGCGTCCCCGAGTGGCGGCCGCTACCGATCGACGTGGACGGTGCGCGACGCCACGGCACGCGGCGACGGCCGGGGCGGTTACGTCCTCGACGGCAACGGGACCCTCGACACCCTCAACGGCGCGCCGGGCCTGGCCAAGGTGCCCGCCTTCGGCAGTGACATCGCCCGTTCGATCGCCCTCTCCGGCAATGGCGACCAGGGTCAGATCCTCGATGGCTACGGCGGCCTGCACCCCATCGGCACCGCCACCAGCCTGGGGCCTGGCCCCTACTGGAACGGGTGGGACATCGCCCGGGCCGTGGCCCTCACCGCCGACGGCAAGGGCGCCTACGTCCTCGACGGCTACGGAGGCATCCACCCCGTCGGCACGGCGCCGGCCGTCAGCGGTGCTCCCTACTTCGGCTTTGACATCGCCCGCGACATCGCGTTGCGCCGGGGCGGAGGCGGTTACGTCCTCGACGGCTATGGCGGCCTCCATGCCTTCGGTGGCGCTCCAGCCGCGACAGGCGGGAGCTACCACGGTGGCAGCGACACCGCCGCCGCTCTGGTGCTGCGCAGCCGGGGCGCCGGCGGCTACGTCGTCGAGCGCGGCGGTCCGCTGGTGGCCATGGGTGGCGCACCGGTGCTCACCGTGCCCGACTCCTTCACCAACAACGCGGCCCGGGCCGTGGTGCTGCCCCCCGACCCGGGGGCTTACGTCATGGCCGGCTCCGGTCAGGTCGCGGCCGCCGGGCTAGCGCCCGGCGTCACCGGCTCGCCGTCATTCAGCAGCGACATCGGCCGCGACCTGGTGATGCGCCCCAACGCCACCGGCTACGAGGTCGACGGCTACGGCGGCATCCACGAGATCGGGGCGGGGGCCCACGTCCACACCGGCGGGCAGTTCTTCTCGGGGCAGGATCGCATCCGGGCCATCGCCCTCACCCCGGACGGAACCCAGGGCTACACCCTCGACAAGAACGGCACGCTCTACAACTTCGACGGCGCCCCGGCGGTCACGGTGACAGGCAGCTGGTGGGCCGACAGCGCCGACATCGCTCGGGCCCTGACCCTGACAGGCAGCGCCAAGGGCTACCTGCTCGACGAGGGGGGAGCGCTGCACGAGTTCGGCGGTGCCCCGGCCCTCTTCAGCGGCCCGCCCTCGTGGTACGCGCCGGGCCAGAACAAGTTCGTGGCCTTCGCCCTCGCTCCCGACCAGACCAGCGGCTACGTGCTCGAGAGCAACGGGACGCTGCATCCGTTCGGCTCGGCGCCCGCCGCCACCGCGCCGGGCGTGACGGCGCCGGCTCGCGACGTCATCCTCCGCCCCGATGGCCGCTCCGGGTGGGTGGTCGACGCGGGCGGCGGCCTCCGTCCCTTCGGCGGGGCGCCACCGGTGAGCGGTGGCCTCGGCAGCGGCCAGGTGGGACGGGCCGGCACCAACGGTTAGTCGGCAGACAGCCACCAGACCCAGACGCCACCGGTCCGCTCCGGGCGACGACCCAACAGCAGCGTGAGGTAGTCGACGACGCGGGATTCGTTGGCGATGGGCCCGACGATCACGGCCCGGGTCTTCCAGCCGCGGATCTCGGCGCGCATGGCGTCGAGTGTGGGCTCGTCCGTCCCGATCGTCTCGCCGCCCTTCAGCTGGCCCAGGGCCCGTCCCAGGATCGTGGGGACGGGACCGAAGGCGGGACGGTTGTCGACCCGGTCGGGCCGGATGCTGTATCCGGACGGCATCTTGAAGCGCATGTCGGCCGCCGCCTGCCAGATCATGGGGGCGTCGTCGGTGACGTCGCCGGTGCTCCACGGCGCGACGACCGCCACCGAGCCGGGTGGCAGCCGATGCACGCCGCCGCCGGCCGTGAAGAAGGACGGAACGGGCGACGGGGTGTACGGAGGCGCCAGCGGGATCAGGGGGAGGAGCACCACCGCCGTCACCGCCAGGCCCGCGACCAAGCGACGGCCGCGCCGGGCCAGGACGGCGTCGACAAACAGGCCGATCAACAGAGCCAGAAAGACCCACGCGTAGAGGATGAGCCGGCCCGGCAGCATGTGGGTGGCCAAGGGCACCTCGCGCACCAGCCGCCACGGCAGCTTGACGGCCAGGTAGTCGTGGCCGGCCACGTGCAGATAGGGCCCCAACGAGAGCACGGCGATGCCGAGGGCCGAAAGGGCAGACACCACGACGATGGGCCGGCGCCGCCACACCACGGCCATGGCGCCCGCCAGGACGAGGAGGGGAAGCCCGACATAGGCGTTCCACTCGACGCCGATCGTGGTCGGCGTGAAGCGGCGGTAGATGTGGGCCGCCGACGACGGCGAGATCCACTGCTGGAAGGTGGGCACCACGAACCCGGCCAGGTCGCTGACGAAGGTGTCCTCGGGCTGGATGGCACCGGGGCCCAGATGCTGGGGGCCGCGGAACTGGGCGACCAGGGGCCAGGCGCACAGGACCCCGGCGATCACCCCGCCCACGGCGAGCGCCTTGAGGGCGTAGGCCGCCTTGGCCCGAACCCGTCCCCGGTACAGCACAACCAGACCAACCGAAGTGAGGCCGGCCACGAGGGCCTCGGCCAGCAGCATCTCCTCGGCCAGCAGGAACTGGGCCGTCACGAGCAGGCCCAGGGCGGCGCCCGTCTTCCAGAGCGCCCAGCGCTGCTCGACGAGGAGCTCGTGGAGGACGACGAGCAGCAGCGGGGGCACGAAGGCCACGATCAGGTGGGCGTGGGAGTACGACTGCAGCACCATGTAGGGGGAGAACCCGTAGACGAGTCCGGCCAGCACGGCCGCGGCCCGGTGGTCGACGAAGCGTCGCACCGCGATGTAGGCGGCGAAGGCCGACAGGGCGTAGCCCGCCGTGACCAACACGTTGTACGAGACGATTGGGCCGAAGACGGCGGTGATCGGTGCCAGCACCACGCCGGCGAGCGGCATGGCCGTGTTCCACATCACGTTGAAGCCCGCCGGGTAGTTCATGTGGTCGGTGAACCACGGGTTCTGGCCGTGGGCCAGGGCATGGGGAACCCAGCGGAGGTACCAGATGAACAGAGGTGGGTCACCGAGCCCGGCGAAACGAGCGCTGGGGTCGACCCAAGCCCCCCTCAGGAAGGCGGTGGCCAAGGCCGAGAACATCACGAGGACGCCCAAGTCGGGCAGGAGACGAGCCCGCCACCCGGGCCCGCTGGTCAGGCCCGGAGGCTGCGTTGGCTCGTCGTCCGTCATGGGCGGGCGCACTCTACCGTCCGTCCCTTCAGTTTTTTCGACGGTGTGCCGATACCCGACTAGTGCGTGCGGCGAGGCGTCTTCCGGGTCTATCGACCCGCTCCCTTTTGATTGCAGTCGCGGTCCTGGCGGCTCTGATGTTGAGCCCGGGACGAGCCGAGGCGGCCAGCGGCAACTTGATCGGTCGGGTGACCGACGCCGCCACCGGATCCGGGGTCTCTGGGGTCACCATCTGGGCCGGGGGGTCGCCGACCGCGCTGACCGACGGCTCGGGCAACTACACGCTGACCCTCCCGGCGGGCCAGGGCTACAACGCCCTCGCCGACAAGGCCGGCTATGCCAAGGCGCACCGATACAGCGTCGCCGTGTCGGGCGGTTCCAACACCAGGCTCGACTTCGCCATCACCACCCAGCAGGGCCGGATCACCGGTCGGCTGGTCGACACCGCGGGCCGGGGCGTCGCCGGACAAGCCCTCGCCGACTCGATCGAAGGAACCGGCTTCAACGCCACCAACACCGACAGCAACGGCTTCTTCACCCTCGACCGCTTGGCCCCCATGTCGTATTACGTGCACGGCTTTCCGGCCAGCTCGTCGCAGCCGTCGACCGTCATCAACGGGATCCGGGTCTCGAACGGGGCCACGACCTCGGTCACCCTCGTGTCGGGCGGCAACGCCGGGCGCATCTCCGGCCAGGTGACGCAGCCCAACGGCGCACCGCTGGCCAACGCCCAGATCTACATCGACGGCAACACGACGACGTCGATGTGGAACGGGGCCACCGACGCCAACGGCGTCTACAGCTCGGGGCTGCTGTCGGCCGGCACCTACAACGTCCATCTCTCCGACGTCGCCCCCTACGGCAACCAGGTGATCTACGGGCAGACGATCTCGGCCGGTCAGACCCTGGGTGGCGTCAGCTTCCGGCTGTCGAGCAACCTCGGCGCCATCCGGGGCTGGGTCCGCGACACCCTGGGCAACGCCATCGCCGGGGCTCAGGTCGATGCCTTCTCGTCGGCCAAGAGCGGGCCGTGGGGTTGGCAGACCGTCACCACCGACAGCAACGGGTGGTATGCCCTCAACCTGCTCATGCCCAGCCCGAGCTACAAGCTCTGGGTCCACTCGCCCAATCGACCCGTGCTCACAGGCGACGGCATCCCGGCCACGGCCGGCAGCGTCACCCAGCCCTACAACTTCACGTACACCGTGCCGGGCCGGGCCACCGTGTCCAACCCCAAGGGCGGCTACTACGTCCTCTCCGGCGAGGGCACCGTCTTCTCCCGGGGCGGCGCTCCCCTCTTCGGCTCGCCTCACTTCGGGTCTGACATCGCCCGAGCCCTGGCGGTGATGCCCGACGGCCAGGGCTACATCGTGCTCGACGGCTTCGGTGGGCTGCACAAGTTCGGCAGTGCCGCCAGCGGTGCCATGGGAGCACTGGGCGGGGCCTACTTCGGCTGGGACATCGCCCGCGGCATCGCCATCACCCCGACCGGCACCGGCCTCGACGTGCTCGACGGCTTCGGCGGCGTGCACACCTCGGGCAACGCCGTGTCGACCAAGTCGCCCTACTTCGGATGGGACATCGCCCGCGGCCTCGCCCTCTCGCCCACCGGCCTCGGTGTCTACGTGCTCGACGGCTACGGCGGGGTCCACACCTCGGGTGACGCCATCGCCCGACCGACGCCGTACTTCGGCTGGGACATCGCTCGCTCGGTCGTTATGTCGCCGACCGGCCAGGGCTACGCCATCCTCGATGGCTTCGGTGGCATCCACACCGCGGGCGACGCCCCGGCACCGAAGGGCAACTCGGGGTACACCAACAAGGACCTGTGGCGGGGCATCGCCCAGGTCAACGGCGGGTACGCCGTGACCCGCAACGACGGCACCACCATCCCCCTCTAGCGGCGCTCGACTCCGCGGTCAGCCCGCGCTGGTGAGGACGAGGCTGCGCCCCAGGCCCGTCCCCGTATAGGTCAACGACGTCTTCAGGGCCGAAGCGTTGCCGAACGGCCAAACGTCGCCGTTGTTGTCGAGCATCCAACCGCCGTCGCCCGCCGTGTTCAGCACGATCTGACGGGCCATGTCGGCGTTCGGCGTGTAGTGCGGGTTGTTGAGGTCCGGCGCGCCGCCGAAGGGATGCAGGCCACCGAGGCCATCGAGCACGTAGCCGCTGACGCCGTCGGGGCGCACGGCGATAGAGCGAGCTATGTCCCACCCGTTCCAATACGCCGCCGCTCTCACTGGCGTCGCCCGTCCGTAGGCGTGGATGCCGCCGTACCCGTCGAGCTCGTAACCGCCGGTGCCATCGGGAAGGGCGGCGGCATCGCGGGCGATGTCGAAGCCGAAGTAGGGCGCGCCCAGCGGTTCGACGGCGCCGTTCAGGGCGTGGATGCCGCCGTACCCGTCGAAGACGTAGAGGCCGGTGCCGACGGCCGGGGCGAGAGCTCGGGCGATGTCCCAGCCGTTCCAGTACGGCCCGCCGACGACGGACGGGGCACCACCCTCGGGGTGGACGGCGCCGTAGCCGTCGAGGACGTAGATGCCCCCGTTGCCCGCCTTGACCACGTCCCGGGCGATGCGGAAGCCGCTCCAGTAGGCCGAGTGGTAGATCGCCCCTTGGTGGGCCACGGGAAGCAGGCCACCGTAGGCGTTCATGGTGAGCAGGCCCGGGCCGGTGGCCGCAGGCGTCCACCCCGGCATGGGGTTGGGCGACCCCGCCAGCTCGTAGCGCTGGACGTCGTCGCGCAAGCGGGCCACGTCGACGTACTCGTGGTCGCCGGGGCACTCGGTCGTGTCGACGTCGCGGTGGCCGATGATGGTGGGCATCGAGATCACCGTCCCCGCCGGGTAGCGGCTGAACTGGGTGCCGCCGCTGGTGACGTAGATCGACCGCTTGGGGTCGATGCCGTGGTAGCCGAGCTTCCAGCCCAGGAAGTTGACCAGGCCCGAGCGCATGGCGGCGGTGGGGTAGCCGTTGGCGAAGTCGCCGATGAGGGCCACACCCGTGCTCCCGGTGTTGAAGCCCCCGGCGTGGGCCCCGATCACGGCCTTCGTGATGCCTCCGTAGCGCCCCTCGAAGACCTGGCCGAAGCGGTCGACGAGGAAGTTGTACCCGATGTCGCACCAAGCGTTGGTGTGGGTGTGGAAGTAGTAGAGCCCCCGGACCAACGCCGCCGACTGGCTCGAGGAGTACGAGTTCGAGTTCACGGTGTGGTGGATGACGGCGTAGCGCACGCCGCTGCTGGCGTACGAGGCCGAGCCGTCACAACCGGAGGCGTAGGTGCGGTAGCTCTCGTCCGCGCCCCACTGGGCGCGCGTGATGATCGCTGGTTGGACGGGCAACGCCGCCGCCCGGCCCATGGCTCCACCACTCGAGGGTGACGTCGAGTGGATCAGCACCGCCTTGACGTCGGTCGGGCTGCCTTCCTTCACCCTGACGCTGATCTCGCGCACCCCGCTGCCCACCCACAAGGGACCGGCACTGGTGATGCTGGTGTGCTCGGGCGAGGTGGGGTCGGGTCCCTCGTCGGGCCCGGCGCCGACCTCGGTCCACGGCGACCAACGCCCCCCCTGCTTGGCCCGCACCTCGACCGAACCCGTCGGGGCACCCGTCCAGGTGAAGCCGACCATCTCGATGGGCAGCGGCGCGTGCACGGCGTGGCCCGTGACGGCCCTCGTGGTGGGCACGGCCAGCGTGCGCGATCGCACCTCGGGCTTGGGCGTCGCGGTCGACCCGACCAACCCGGTGCTCATGAGCGAGGCCAGCGCGGTGAGCACGAGCAGTCTGGTGATGACGTCGCCGCCTCGGCGTCTGGTGCGCATCGCGGACGTCCTTCCGGTGTCGTTCGACAGGTCGCCCCCCCGAAGGCCCAGCCTGTCACGGATGCCCTCCGAGCGGCGCGCGGCGAGCCCCTCACCTACAGTCCGACACCCGTGCGGATCGCCTTCGACGTCACGCCCCTCTTGGGGCATCCGACGGGCGTGGGGGCGTTCGCCCTCGGTGCGCTCGACGCTCTGGTCGATCTCGACGACCTCGACGTCGCCCCCTACGCCCTGACCTGGCGGGGCCGATCTGCGTTGCCCGCCCTGCTTCCCTCGGGCCTCACCGTGTCCCGCTGGCCCATGGCGGCCCGTCCCCTGCGCGCCGCGTGGACCCGGGCCGACCTCCCACCGATCGAGTGGTGGACGGGAAGGGTCGACGTCGTCCACGGCACCAACTTCGTCGTGCCGCCGGCGCGACGGGCCGGGGAGGTGGTCACCGTCCACGACCTCACCGCCGTCCGCTTCCCCGAGCTGTGCAGCGCCGACACGCTGGCCTACCCCAGCCTGATCCGGCGGGCCCTGGGTCGGGGAGCCATCGTGCACACGCCGTCAGCCTTCGTGGCCAGCGAAGTGATCGAGCACTTCGGGGTGGAGCCCGGGCGCGTACGCGCCGTCCACCACGGCATCCCCCCGATCGCGCCGTCGACCTCGCCGAGCCCGGCGGGACCGGGGCCGTACATCTTGGCCATCGGCACCATCGAGCCCCGCAAGGCCTTTCCCGATCTGGTGGCGGCCTTCGACCGCGTCGCCGACAGCGACCGCGACCTGCGGCTGGTGGTGGCGGGCGGTGACGGCTGGGGCGTCGAGGCCTTCGACGCCGCGGTGGCGCGCGCCGCCCATGGCGCCCGGATCCTTCGCCTCGGCTACGTCTCGGGCGACCAGCACGCCGCCCTGCTCGGCGGCGCCGAGGTCTTCGCCTACCCCTCGGTCTACGAGGGGTTCGGGTTCCCGCCCCTCGAAGCCATGACGTGCGGGGTGCCCGTCGTGGCGACCGCGGCCGGCGCCCTTCCCGAGGTGGTCGGTGACGCCGCGCTGCTGGTCGCGCCGGGCGACGTCGATGCTCTGGCCGCCGCCCTGCTCGAGGCCCGGCGAGATGACGTCAGGGCCACCCTCGTCGAACGAGGGCGCCAGCGCGTCAGTCGTTACTCGTGGCGTCGCTGCGCGGAGGGTCTGGCCTCCATCTACCGAGACGCCGCCTGAGCCGGCCCGCTCGACTGGCGGCGTCGCGTGATCGACGTTCGAGGGCGACGCCCATCAGCCCCGCCCCGGCCAGCAGCCAGAGGCACCAGGCCACGAACGAGATGGCCAGGCCCTTGCGAAAGGCTGGCGCGCCGTACTCGAAGCGGACGTGGCTGTGACCGGCGGGCAGGGCGACGCCGCGTAGCCAGGCGTTGGTCCGGCGGATGGGAACGAGGTGGTCATCGACCGTCGCCTTCCACCCCGGGTACCAGGTGTCGGCCAGGGTGAGCCACCCGGCGTGGTCGAGGTCGACCTCGACGTCGACCGAGTTGAGCGTCTCCTCGCTGACCTCGGCCGAGCCGCACACGGTCGTGGGCTGTGACACGCCGGCGCCTTCGAGGATCACGGTGTCGGCCGTGAAGGCAGGATCCAAAACCTTGTCGATGGCCGCCGCCTGGTCGGCCACGTAGCGGGCGCCGCACAGGGCGCGCGCCCGGCGGCCCGGGGTCCTGAGCTCGTACAGGCTGAGGTCGCCGTAGGTCTCCCGCCGGACGAGCTCGGGGTCGCTCACCGTATCGGGATCGCCGGTCGGGACCATCAGGTAGCGCACGTCGAGGGCTCGCCACAGCTCTTCCCGTCCGTAGAGCTGGGGCGACCCGTGGGCCAGCTGAGCGGTCGTTCGCCGCTCGAGCTCGTGGAGGTTCTCGGGGGGCCAGTTGCCACCGATGCCGAGGACGCTGTGCACGCCGGGGTGCAGGAGGGGAGTGTCGGACTCGAGACGATCGCCGGTGACTGACCACCCGTGGGCCGACGGAGCGTCGGGGAAGACGCGGCCGCCGGGGTGATCGAGCACGTACTGCAGCGGCGGCAGGGCTTGGTGGTAGAAGCCGGGGTCGACGGGCCGGTTGATCTCGAACACGGCTCCCGACACGAGTAGCTCGGCCGCTACCAGGCTGGCGATGAGGGCCCCGCTGACGAGTCGGTTGGCGCCGGCCAAGGCGCGCAACCCGATGACGATGACCAGGGCGGCGACGCATTGGAGCGAGGCGCGCAGCAGCAGCGGGCTGCGGTCGAAGGACTCGACGGCGGCCCGGCAGGCGTACACGCCGGCCACGCCCGTCGCCAAGACGGAGGCCAATGTGGCCACCACGCCGGCCCGCTTGGCGTGCCACCGGTCGGGCCCGGATGGCCGGCGCCACCCGAGGACGTCGTCGACGCCATAGGCCACGAGGACGCAGAGGGCGATGGACGCGGGGTAGAGCCAGCGGACGGGAAAGCGGAAGCGATCGAGGCCCGGGACGGCGGCGAAGGCGAGGTGGTACAGCGGTCCGATGGCCGAGCCCATGGCGAGCAGGTACGAGATGGTGGCCATGCCCGCCCACAGCGCCAGCTGGGGCCAGCGGCGACGGCGGATCAGACCGATGAGGCCAACGACGACGAGGAGGAGGGCCACGCCGCCGATGTAGGCGAAGTTCTCGCCGCCCTGGCTCTTGGCGAAGTCGGGGAGGAGGAGGCGCCAGGGTGAGATCTTCGGAAGGGATCCCACGGTCGCCTCGCCGTAGGTGAGGCCGTGGTTGCGTCCGGACTGGGCCACCAGCTCGAGCTGCGGGAGGACCTGCACGGCGGTGAGGAGGAAGCCGCCGACCACGGCTGTCCCGGTGGCGACGGCCGTTCGGACGGCGAGCCGCCGCACCGATCCGCCCCAACACAGGACGAGCAACACGACGGGAACCCACACCATGGCCAGGTACAGCTGCTGGGGCTGGCCGGCGAGCAAGCCGAAGGCAAATGGAAGGCAGGCCGCCCACGCCCACCACAGGTTGCGGTTGACGCCTCGTTCCAAGCAGAGCAGCACAAGGGGCGGCCAAGGCTGGGAGTACACCAGCACGAGGAGGCCACTGTGACCGAGGGCCTGACCGCCGAGACCGAAGACGATGCCGGCAGTGGCGGCGGCCGCCACTCCGAGGCCCAGGCTGACCCGGCACAGGGCGTACATGGCGATGGCGGCCAACCCCAGGTGGAGCCAGACGACAAGCCCGAGCCCGCGCTCCGGGGTCGTCAAGAAGAACGGGAGCTGAAAGGGATAGAGAAAGGCGGCGTCGCCGTTGGCCAGGAAAGGCGTCCCCATATAGAGGTATGGCACCCAGAGCGGCAGCTGGTGCGAGGCGATTGCCCTCGACACGAAGTATCGGAAGGGCACGTGGATGATCAGGTTGTCGATCGTCACGAACACACCGGAGCCGAACAAGAGGCGGCGAACGAAGACAGCGGCCGCGCCAAGGGCGCCGAGAGGCGCGACCGCGATCTCGAGCCAGACCAGGCGCCAGTCGCGGCGCGCTCCGCCCCGAGCCCGGGTCCGCCCGTCCGATCTGGCCGATGTCACGAGGGCGAGATCGTAGTGGTGAGGCTTGTAGGGTCGTCGCTATGCGAGCGTTCGTCACCGGCGGTTCCGGCTTCGTCGGACCGTGGCTGCGACGACACCTCGAGGACAACGGCGACGAGGTGATCGCGCCCGGTCCCGAGGTCGACGTGACCGATGCGGCCGCCATCACCAAGGCCGTCGTCGACGCCGCGCCCACCGCCATCTACCACCTGGCCGCGCTGGCCAGCGTGGGTGACTCGTGGCGCGACCCGGCCCGGACCTTCGAGGTCAACGCCACCGGGACTCTCCATCTGCTCGAGGCGGCGCGGGCCTGTGCCACGCCGCCGACCGTGCTCCTCATCTGTTCGGCCGAGGTCTACGGAGTGGTCACGCCCGAGGATCTTCCCCTGACCGAAGAGGCGCCCCTTCGCCCGGCCACGCCGTATGCGGCCAGCAAGGTGGCAGCTGAGTTCCTCGGCCTGCAGTCCTTTCTGTCATATGGGCTCCCCGTCATCCGGGTGCGAGCCTTCAATCACATCGGGCCCGGCCAAGCTGGTTCGTTCGTGGTCTCCGACCTCGCCCAGCGGGTGGCCCAGCTGGCGGCCACGGGTGGCGGGAAGCTGCGCGTGGGCAACACCACGACGCGCCGCGACTTCACCGACGTCCGCGACGTGGTGCGGGCCTACCGGCTGTTGGTCGCCAAGGGCGAGCCCGGCGAGGTGTACAACGTCTGCACGGGCCAGGACGTGTCGATCGAGCATCTCATCGAGCGGCTTCTCGACCTGGCGGGCATCGAGTGCGAGGTCGAGCCCGATCCCTCGCTCATCCGTCCCGTCGACATCCCTGTACTGCGGGGCGACCCCAGCAAGCTGGCTCGAGCGACGGGCTGGCAGCCCACCATCCCCTTGGAGCAGACCCTCAAGGAGACGCTCGCCCAGTATTCGGTCAGCCCAGGGCGGTGAGGCTGCGCCGCAGCTGATAGCTGGCGTCGTCGGCGGCCTTGCTGACCTGGGTGCGGAGCTGGTCGAGCTGCTTGGTGAGCTCAACCCGCCGGACCTGGGCCCGCTGCAAGCCGATCACGCCAAAGCCGACGGCGACGTAGGCCGCATCCTTGGCCAGCGTGGTGAGGTCGGAAAGGTCCATTCGGTGTCTCCAGTTTCGGGCCGGGAAGAGCCTCAAGGCTAGTCTCCCCATCGCTATGGAGGCCGAAGGCCCTTCGGCGCCTCCCGTGGTGGCCGTGGTGGTGACCTGTGATGCGGGGCCCTGGCTCGAAGAGGCACTGGCTGCCCTTCGTGATCAGGACTACCCCGCCCTGTCCGTCCTGGTGATCGACGACGCCAGCGACACCGACGTGACCGCCCGGGTCGCGGCCATCCTCCCCACCGCCTTCGTGCGTCGGGAGAACGAGCGCCGCGGCTACGCGCCGACCGCCAACGCTGTCCTCGGACTGGTCGAGGGGGCCGCCTTCTTCCTGCTGTGCCACGACGATGTCGCCCCCGAGCCTGACTCGTTGCGGATCATGGTCGAAGAGGCCTTCCGGTCGAACGCCGGCATCGTCGGCCCGAAGCTCGTCGAGTGGGTCGAGCCCGATCGCATCCTCCAGGTCGGCATGAGCATCGACAAAGGCGGGAACCCGTCGTCACCCGTCGAACCGGGTGAGCTCGACCAGGAGCAGCATGACGCCGTGCGCGACGTCTTCGCCGTCGGGGGTGGCTGTGTCCTCATCCGCACTGACCTGTTCGAGGCCCTCGGTGGGTTCAACCCCGCCCTGCAGCTCTACGGCGAGGACGTCGATCTCTGTTGGCGGGCCCAGGTGGCCGGCGCGCGCGTGGTGGTGGCGCCCGGTGCGCGCGTCCGCCACCTCGAAGCGCTCACCTCGGGGCTGCGCCGGACCGGTGCTGTCTCCCACGACCCGCTCTCGGTGCGCGATGAGCTGCGCCCCCTCCAGCTGCGCCACCGCCTCCGCGCTGTCCTGACCAACTACAGCCGCTTCCATCTGGCGCGCGTCCTGCCCCAGCTCTTGCTCTTGAGCCTCATCGAGATCGCCTTCAGCCTGGTCACCGGACGGACGGCAACAGCCGCGGCGGTCGCCGGGGCGTGGACGTGGAACGTCCGTCACCTCGGTGAGATTCGCGCTTCCCGAAAGCGGCTGCGCGGTCAGCGTCGCGTCCCCGACAGCGAGGTGCGCCGACTCCAGGTGCGCGGCAGCGCCCGGGTGACGGCCTTCGCTCGAGGGTCGGCCGTCAGTGGACGGACCCGCTCCCTGGCCGAGGCGGGACGCGACCTCGCCACCTCGTTCCGCGACAACCGACTCTTGCTCGCCGGCTGGTCCGCCCTGATCCTGCTTCTCGTCGTCGGCACCCGGAACCTCATCGGCGGCCGCATCCCAGCCGTCGGCCAGCTCCAGTCCTTCCCGTCGGTCGGAAGCTTCTTGAGTCGCTTCTTCAGCGGGTGGCGCGACGGCGGGTTGGGCGGGGCCTCGCCCGCCCCCGCCGCCTATGCCTTGCTCGGCGGGGCCGGCACCCTGCTGTTGGGCGCC
>JAUTXA010000154.1 GCA_030838265.1 Actinomycetota bacterium
TCGGCCCCCGCCTCGGCACAGATCTGCTCGGCCACCCGGCTCACGGAGACGGGCAGCGCCACCCGGGGCCGGTCGAGCGACTGCACCACCAGGGTCAGGAGGGCGAACAGGGCCTGGTCGTTGGAGAGCACGCGGCCCTCGTCGTCGACCAGGGTGATGTGCTCGCCGTCGGGGTGGATCACCGCGCCCAGGTGCGACCCCGACGCCCGCACCAGCTCGCCCACCCGGGCCCCGCTGGCCGCCGCGTCGAAGGTGACGGCCCCCGCGGTCGCCGCGTAGGGGTTCACGGCGAGGATCTCGGCGCCGATCTTGGACAGCACGTTGGGCATGACGAAGCTGGTCGAGCCGTAGGCGTAGTCGAGCACGACCTTGAAGCCGGCGCCGCCGATGGCCTCGGTGTCGACGGTGGCCATCAGCGCCGCGGTGTAGTTCTCGAGAGCGCGCGGCGCGAAGCCGATGTCGCCCATCTCCGCCGCGACCGCCCGCCGGTACTCCTCGCGGTGGTAGAGGCGCTCGATCTTGCGCTGGACGGTCTCGTCGATGTCGAGCCCGTCGGCGTCGAAGAACCGCAGTGTGACGCTCTGGGGGTCGTTGGTCGACAGCCGCACCGTGACCCCGCCCTGGCCCTGGGCCGACCGGGTCTGGAAGCGGGTGACGGGCACGCTCGCCAGCTCGAGGTCGTCGACGTTGACCCCCGACGCGTTGAGCCCGGCCATGAGGGCCCGCTTGAGGGTGCGGGCGGCCCGGCTCGAGTCGCGCGACGTGATCACCGTCGAGCCCTTCTTGAGGGTGGTGCCGTAGGCCATGGCCACCCGCACGGCCAGCTCGGGGGTGATGTCGACGTTGGCCAGCCCGGCAATGCCGTCCTTGCCAAAGAGGGCGCGCGCTCCTCGCGACTCCCACACGATCGAGGAGTTGATGACCGCACCGGGCTCGACCGTCTTGAAGGGATAGACCTTGACGCCCGGGTTGATGACGGCGTGCTCGCCGATGAAGCACTCGTCGCCGAGGACGACTCCCTCCTCGCAACGGGCGCCGCGGCGCAGGTCGCTCGAGCGGCCCACCACACACCCCCGCAGCCGGGTGGCGGGGCCGAGGTAGGCGTTGTCGTGGACGACGGCTCGCTGGAGGAAGGCCTCCTCGCCGACGCGCACGTTGTTTCCCAGCACCGTGTACTCGGCCAGTCGGGCGCCCGCCTCGATGCGGCAGTAGTCGCCGATGATCGACGGCCCCTCGATGACGGCGCCGGGGTCGACCTCGGCTCCCTCGCCCAGCCACACGCCCTCGTTGAGGCGGAAGCCGGGGATGTTGACCTCGACCTTGCCGTCGAGGACGTCCTGGTGGACCTTCACATAGGCCTCGAGGGTGCCCACGTCTTCCCAGTAGCCCTCGGCCACGTAGCCAAAGAGAGGCTTGTCGGCCTCGAGCAGCTTGGGAAAGACGTCGGAGGAGAAGTCGACCGACTGGTTGGGCTCGATGTAGTCGAAGATCTCGGGCTCGAGGACGTAGATGCCGGTGTTGATGGTGTCGCTGAAGACCTGACCCCAGCCCGGCTTCTCGAGGAAGCGATCGATGCTGCCGTCGTCGCGGGTGATGACGATGCCGAACTCGAGCGGGTTCTCCATGGCCTTGAGGCCGATGGTGGCCATGGCCCCGCGCTCCTCGTGGAATCGCACGATGGCCGACAGGTCGATGTCGGTGAGGACGTCGCCCGAGATCACCAGGAAGCGCTCGTCTAGCTCGTCCATGGCGTTGCGCACCGACCCCGCGGTGCCGAGGGGCGCCTCCTCGGTGGCGTAGACCATGCGGACGCCGAACTCGGACCCGTCGCCGAAGTAGGTGCGGATGGCGTTGGCCAGGAAGGCAAGGGTCACCACGATGTCGGTGAAGCCGTGCTCGCGCAGCAGGCCCACGATGTGCTCCATCATCGGCACGTTGACGAGCGGCATCATGGGCTTGGGCTGGTTCGAGGTGAGCGGGCGCAGCCTGGTGCCCTCGCCGCCCGCCATGATCACGGCCTTCACGGGTGCGAACCTACCCGTCCCTCGGCCAGGGCACGCTTGGCCATCGGGACGTAGAGGACGGCCGCATACCAGCCGAACACCAGCCCGGGGATGGCGCAGAACCAGGCCAAGAACCGGGCTTGGTGGTGCCACCACAGATCGGGGGCGTGACTGGCCAGGAAGAACGGAAAGGCGAACATGAGGCCGAAGGTGCCGGCCTTGCCAAACCAGGTGACGTCGATCCGCCTGGCGCCCATGGCGGCGAGGACCACAGCCGCGATGCCCACGAGGGCCTCGCGGGTGAGGGCGGCGAGGGCAACCCAGACGGGCACGGCGCCGTCGATGATGATGGCCACCGCCCCGACGAGAAGGAGGATCCGGTCGGCGGTCGGATCGAGGATCTTGCCGAGGGTCGAGACCTGGTTGAAGTGCCGGGCGACGTAGCCGTCGACCCAGTCGGTCGCGCCCAGGCCGGCGAGGAGCCACGCCGCCGCCACCCGGTGCTGGGGCACGTGGAAGAGGAGGTAGAGGAAGAGTGGGACGCAGAGGAGCCGGGCGACCGACAAGAAGTTGGGGATGGTGAGGACACGGTCCTCGGCCTCCGGGGGTGCGATGGCCTCCACAGCGGTGGAGTCTACGGAAGGGGCGATGGGAAGGCGGCCAGGCCTACTTGGGAGGATTTGGGGTAAGAAGGGGGTGTGCTGATCGGCGTGCTCTTCCTGATGCTCGGAACCCTCGCCGCCGAGGTCAGCCTCTTCGGCCTCCAGGTCGCCGCCTTGG
>JAUTXA010000207.1 GCA_030838265.1 Actinomycetota bacterium
AAGGTCATCAACCTCTCGCTCACCGAGATCGCCGGGTTCGGGATCAACAACACGGTCGAGAACGCCTGCAATCTGGCCTACCAGCAAGGGGTGCTCTGCATCGTGGCCGCTGGCAACAGCGGCCAGGACAAGGCCTCGGGCTACAAGTTCGGTTTCAACGCCCTGTTGGTCACGGCCAACGACAAGGACGGCAACCACGTGGGGTTCGGACAGAAGGCCGACACCCACTGGGGCGTCTCGGCTCCTGGTCTCTACAACTGGTCGACGTGGCCGACGGTCGACGGGAAGTACAAGTCGATCAGCGGGACGTCGATGGCGACCCCGCAAGCCGCGGGTGTCGCGGCCCTCGTGTTCGCCCAGCACCCGGACTGGGGCCCGGGCCAGGTGGCTGATCGCATCTGGCAGACGGCCAACCCAATGGGGAACCCGTCGGTCAATGGCGCGGGCCGGGTGAATGCCGCGGCGGCAGTGGGCGCACCGTCGGTGGCGCCGAGCGACCCCGGCACCAAGGGCCATCGCACCGGCAACACCTACTCGGGCCCCACCGGCAACGGCGGCAACGGGTCGAACGGGTCGAGCGCCGGCCCCGGGAGCAACGGCTCGGGCTCGAGCGGCGGCGCCACCAACGGGACCCTGCCCCCCGCCGGCAGCACCGACGACGCCGACTTGGCCAACATCGGCAACGGGGATCCGGCCATCGGCACCCAGAACGCGTCCAAGTCGTCGAAGGGCTCGTCCAACAGCGTCAGCAAGCAGCAGGTCCTCGAGCTCATCGCCGCCGTGCTCTTGGCCATGAGCGGCCTGTCGACGTTGTCAGCCAGCCGCCGCCGGCGCCGGGCCCGCTACCGGGTCTAGGCGCCCGCCGGGCGAGGCTCGGGCTGGGGCTCCTTGGGGAGGCCCAGCACCCGCTCGCCCACGATGTTCTTCATCACTTCGTCGGTGCCGCCGGCCACCCGCATGCCCGGCACGCCGAGGATGAACTCGGCCCACGCATAGGTGCCCCACTCGCCCGTGTCGGCCAGGATGCGGGCCCCGAGCACCTGCTCGACGAACCGGCTGGTGCGCGACATGTTGTTGGTGAGGGCGAGCTTGCCGATCGACATCTCGGGGCCCGGCAGCTGCCCGGCCTTGATCTTCTCCATGGCCCGCAGGCCCGTGAAGCGAGCGACCTGGGTGTTGATGTAGATGTCGGCCAGCTTCTGGCGCAGGACGGCGTCGTCCTGCTTGCCCATGGCCTTGAGCAGGTCGGCCAGCCGGCTGGCACCCATGGTCGACACGCCACCGCCGCCACCGCCGATCGAGGCCCGCTCGTTCATGAGGGTGGTGAGGGCGACCGTCCAGCCCTGGTTGACGTCACCGAGGCGATGGTCGTCAGGGACGCGCACCTCGTTGAAGAAGACCTCGTTGAACGAGGCACCGCCCGTCATCTGGCGCAGAGGCCGCACCTCGACGCCAGGGGCGTGCATGTCGACGATGAAGCCGGTGAGGCCCTTGTGCTTCGGCAGCGACGGGTCGGTGCGGCAGATGATCTCGCCGATGTCGGAGTACTGCGCACCCGACGTCCACACCTTCTGGCCGGTGACGATCCACTCGTCGCCGTCGAGCTCGGCCTTGGTCTGCAGCCCGGCCAGGTCGGAGCCCGCGACCGGCTCGCTGAACAGCTGGCAGGCGACCATGTCGCCCCGGTACAGCTTGCGGAGGTAGAGGTCCTTGGCGTGGTCGGTGGCATGGGCCAGGATCGTCGGCGCCACCATGCCGAGGCCGATGCCGAAGGTCGAGCCGCCCGGCGTGTCGTACTTGGCCTCGAGCGACTGCCACAGCCGCTCGTAGGACGACGACAGCTCCCGTCCGCCGTACGCCTTGGGCCCGGTGATCCAGCCGAACCCGGCGTCGAAGAACTGCTGGCGCCAGGCCTTGGCCTCGGCCACCTCGGCCTGCTCCTCCTCGCGGGTCTTCTCGGCGAAGAGGGCGACCTTGTCGGAGCCCTTTCCCCAGCCCGCTTCCTCCTTCTGCTTGGGCTTGGCGTTGGCCTCGAGGAAGGCGGTTGCCTCGGCGGCGAAGTCCTGCTCGGAGATGGTGGAGTCAGCCATGCCGGGAGCATAACTTGACCGGGCGGTCAAGTGTCCGGGCGGGCTGCTCCCGAGGGGCAGGGCACCTAATACCCTGACCGGCATGCACCCCGATGCCCTCGGCCAGACCAAAGACGCTCTGGCGACCGTGCTCGGTGAGAGGCCGCCGCCGGACCTCGCCTCTCACGTCGTCGCCGCCTTTGCTCAGCATGTGAACCCCGGGTTCCTCGAGGCCCGCAAGTCGGTGACCGAGGCGGGCGACGAGGCCGCCGTCGAGTGGGAGGGACAGGGGTCGCTCGTGCGCGACGCGTCGGGACGGGAGTTCATCGACCTCCTCGGCGGCTACGGCATCTACAACCTCGGGATCCGCCACCCCGACGTCATCGCCGCGGTCGAGGCCCAGCTGCACCGCTCGCCCCTCCACACCCAAGAGCTGCTCGACCCGTTGCGCGCCCTGTTCGCCGAGTCGCTGGCCGCCATCACGCCGGGCGATCTCTCACGCGCCTTCTTCTGCAACTCGGGGACCGAAGCCGTCGAGGCGGCCATGAAGCTGGCCATGTGGGTCACCGGCCGCCACACCTTCGTGGCCGCCGACAACGCCTTCCACGGCAAGACCCTCGGCGCCTTGTCGCTCATGGGGAAGGAGAGGTTCCGTGCTCCCTTCGAGCCCGCTCTCATCTCGACCACTCGCGTGCCCTTCGGCGACGCCGCCGCTCTGGCCGACGTGCTCGAGCGAGCCGAGGTGCAGCCGGCCGCCGTCGTCCTCGAGCCCATCCAGGGCGAGGCCGGCGCCGTGGTGCCGCCCGACGACTACCTGGCCGAAGTGCGCCGCCTCTGCACCGCCTACGGGGTGCTCTTCATCGCCGACGAGGTCCAGACCTGCCTGGGACGGACCGGTGCCCTCTTCGGCGTCGACCACTGGGGCGTCGTCCCCGACATCATCACCATGGGCAAGTCGATCGGCGGCGGCGTCATCGCCGTCGGCGCCATCGTCTCGACCCCCGAGCTGTGGAAGGTGTGGGAGCCCGATCCCTTCATCCACTCGAACACCTTCGGGGGCAACCCGCTGGCCTGCGCGGCCGGCATCGCCGCCGTGCACGTGACCCTGCGCGACCACCTCTCGGAGCAGGCCCTCAAGAAGGGCCAACGGGTCCTCGACGAGGTGCGGGCCCTGAGCGAGCGCCACCCTGACGTCCTGCACGATGTCAGCGGGCGAGGCCTCCTGCTGGCCATGCACTTCGCCTCGAACGAGGTGGGCTACGCCGTGGCCGCCGGCCTGTTCCGCCGCGGCGTGCTGGTGGCCGGCACCACCGGCAATGCTCGGGCCGTGCGCATCGAGCCGGCCCTCAACATCGCCGACGACCTCCTCGACGAGGCCCTCGGCCGCCTGGCCGAGACCATCGACGAGGTGGCGGGGCGATGAACCGGCGCCAAGCCCTCGTCATCCGCGCCTTCGCCCTCTGGACGGTCTTCGTCTGGGTGACCTTCATCAAGAACGTGTGGGGCGACAGCGCCCGGTCCTTCGGCTTCAAGGCCGTGCACACCGCCATCGCCCTGGTGTCGATCGCCTTCGCCGCGGTGGCCTGGATGGTCATCCGCCAGGTGCGCCGGGACCATTGACGGCACCATCCGTTCGGGGGATCGGGTGACTAGCGGGCGAAATCGTCGGCCGAGACCGTTGTGTCGGCGCCCCTGACAGTCCACAATGGCGTCTGGCCGCCGGGCGGTGGCCACCAGCCCGGGGAGGCAGTTTCGATGCAGCGTTCGTATCGGCGGATCACCAGCGCGGTCATGGGGCTGGCGCTCGTCGGCCTCATCTTGGCGCCGGGCGCCAAGGCCAGCCCCCCGGAGATCAGGCCCAAGCACGCCCACGGGGTTCGCGGCCAAGCCAAGCCCAACCGCAATGGAGGGGGCAACGGCATCAGCTACCACAACGGCCGCATCCTTGGCACCACCAAGGTGGTGGAGATCTTCTACGGCGGGCAGTGGACGACACCAGCCAAGACCCTCGTTCACGACTTCGACACCAGTCTCGGAGGGTCGGCGTACTACAACATCAACACGACGTACACCGGCCTCAACGGCGCGCGGGTGGTCAACGCCGTCAACGTGGTGGGCTCGATCGATGACGCTGGATCGCAGGGGCTCGCCCTTTCGGACGCGGGCGTAAGGGCCGTGGTTGCCCACGCCATTTCGACCAGTGGAATCACCAACGACAGTTCGACTGTGTGGATGGTGCTCGGTAGTAGGGACGTCAACCTCACGAGTGGTTACGGCACGCAATATTGCGGTTGGCACACGTACTCGACCTTCAACAACGTCAACAACGGCTACCTCGCCACCATCGACGCCGCCCGGGCCCCGTCGGCCTGCGAGGAGCAGACGACTGTGAGCCCCAACGGCAACCCGGGCATCGACGGCATGCTGAGCGTTGTCGCCCATGAGATCGAAGAGACGGCAACCGACGTCAATCTCAACGCCTGGTACGACAGCCGGGGCTACGAGAACGCCGACAAGTGCGCCTGGACCTTCGGGACCACCTCCACTGCCACCAACGGATCGAAGTACAACGTCACGCTCGGCACGAAGAACTACCTGATCCAGCGCAACTGGGTGAATGCGTCGGGCGGCTACTGCTCGATGAGCTACTAGGCCCAGCCGATGGACCTGCCGGCCATCCATGAGCAGGCATTGGCCGCCACCCGTGAGGTGGTGGCGGGCATCGACGATGACGCCTGGTCGTCGCCCACCCCCTGTGCCGACTACGACGTCCGCACCCTGACCAACCACGTGGTGGGGGGCAACCTCTGGGTGGCCGAGCTGGCACCCGGGGGCACCATCGAGGCGGTCGGCGACCGGCTCGACGGCGACGTCCTGGGCGACGACGCCACCGCGGCCTACGACCAGTCGGCCAAGGCGGCGGCGGCCGCCTTCAACACCGAAGGCGCCATGGATCGGCCCGTCGCCGTCTCCTACGGGCCCGTCCCCGGCTCGATGTACGCCGGCCACCGCATCATCGACGTCGTCGTCCACGGCTGGGACCTGGCCAAGGCCACCGGCCAGGACACGACGCTCGACCCCGGCCTGGTGCAGGCCTGCTCCGAGATCCTCGAGCCCCAGATCGCGCTGCTCCAGGGCAGTGGCATGTTCGGCACGCCCGTGTCCGTCCCCGACGACGCCGACCCGCAGACCAAGCTCCTCGCCGCCCTCGGCCGCCAAGCCTGACCCGACGCGCCGTTACTCGCCGGGGCGGGTCCTGCTCTTTTGTGACAACTGACCCCCTCTTTGTGACAACTGGGCCGGAAAACGACCCGTTTCGGGACGGTTTCCGTCCCGGTTTGCATGATGGGGGTTGTCTGGCCGGTTAGTCGCTGAGGCGAAAGCGGGGCTCGACTCGGCCGGTGTAGCTGGTGCCGTCGACCACCATGAGCGCACCCGCGTTGGGAGACGTGACCTCGATCTCGGGAAGGCTCACGGCGATCGACACGAAGTACATGCGGCTTAGGTCTGCGCCACCGAAGGTCACGTCGCTGGGCAGCTCGACGCCGGTGTCGACGATCTCATCCACGACGCCGTCCTTGTGGCGGGCGATCTTGCCGGAGCCGAGAACGCAGCCCCACACGCCGCCGTCGGCGTCGGCGCAGGCTCCGTCGGGCATGCCGCCGAGCTGGCTGGTGTCGGCGAACAGCCGCCGGGGACCGGCGTTGCCCGTCTTGCCGTCGTAGTCATAGGCGTAGATGGCCGACGCTGGGGTGTCGGCGAAGACCAGCGTCTGCTGGCCGTCATCCTCGAGCACGACCGGCCCGTTCG
>JAUTXA010000215.1 GCA_030838265.1 Actinomycetota bacterium
CGGCGGCTGGTTCACCAACTGGGTCGACACCACGACCGTCCTCGGGCCTTCGCAGTGGGAGACCTTCCACGTCGACCAACTGATCCCGTGGGTCGACGCCAACCTCCGCACCATCGCCACCCGTGAGGGACGGGCCGTGGCTGGCTTGTCGCAGGGCGGTTTCGGTTCGACGACCTATCCGGCCCGCCATCCCGACATGTTCATCTCGGCCGCCTCGTTCTCGGGCGCGCCCGACATCGATTACAACCCGATGGTCGCGGCAGGGGCCACCGCCGTCATCCAGGCGACCGCCGTCGGGCTCGACGGGGTGCAGCCCGATGCCATGTTCGGGTCGAGGGCGACCGACGAGATCAACTGGCAGGGCCACGACCCGGCCGACCTCGTCACCAACCTGCGCGGCGTCGACCTCTGGCTCTACACCGCCACTGGCGCGCCCGGGCCGCTCGACCCGACGGTCCCCAATCCGGCCGCCATGGGGATCGAGTGGCTCACCTATAACTCGACGCAAAGCTTCGTCCAGCGGGCCCAGCTGCTGGGGGTGCCCGTCCATGTTGAGGACTACACCTTCGGCACCCACTCGTGGCCCTACTGGGCCCGCGACCTCAGCCAGTACATGGTGCCGTTGATGGAGACCTTCGCCCACCCGACGGCGCCGCCCGCCACCACCTCGTACCAGTCGATCGACCGCAGCTGGTCGCAGTGGGGCTGGTCCGTGTCGTTGGATCGCCCGGCCGACCAGCAGTTCAGCTCGCTCACCGCCGCCACCGCCCAGGGCTTCACCCTCGAGGGAACGGGCAACGCGTCGGTCGTCACGCCGGCCCTGTACGCCCCCGGGGCGCGCACCACCGTCACCATCACCGACCCGCTTGCCACCTCGAGCTTCCCGAGCTACGCCGATTCCGCGGGCCGAATGCACATCACCGTCCCTCTCGGTCGGGAGCAGATACCTGCCGAGGTCGGCAGCGCGGCAGTCATCGGGGTGCCCGGCATCCCGCCGTGGGGCAGCACGGCGACGGTCACCATCGCCGCCGAGTAGGAACTGGGGGTGGACTTCGACCTGCCCCCGGACCTGGCGGACTACCTCGTCGAGCTGGACGACTTCATCGAACGGGAGATCAAGCCGCTCGAGCAGGAGAACGACAACATCCGGTTCTTCGACCATCGCCGTGAGGACGCCCGCACCGACTGGGAGCGAGGCGGCCTCCCCAACACCGAGTGGGAGGCCCTGCTCTACGAGGCTCGCCGTCGGGCCGACGCCGCCGGGCACTACCGCTACCCCTTCCCCAAGGAGTACGGCGGGAAGGAGGGAACCAACCTCGGGATGGCAGTCATCCGCGAGCACCTGGCCGGCAAGGGCCTGGGCCTGCACTGCGACCTCCAGAACGAGCACGCCATCGTGGGGAACAACGTCGGCCTGTTGCTGATGATCGCCTACGGAACCGACGAGCAGAAGGCCGAGTGGATCGACGACCTGGCCGAAGGGCGCCGGGGCTTCGCCTTCGGCATCACCGAGCCCGAGCACGGCTCGGACGCCACCCACATGGAGACGCGGGCGGTTCGCGATGGCGACGAGTGGGTCATCAACGGCGAGAAGACGTGGAACACCGGCATCCACCGGGCGACGTACGACCTGATCTTCGCCCGCACGAGTGGCAAGGCGGGCGACGGCACGGGCATCACCGCCTTCCTCGTCCCCACCGAGACTCCCGGCTTCAAGATCGAGGAGTTCCTGTGGACCTTCAACATGCCGACCGACCACGCCCACATCTCGCTCACCGACGTCAGGGTGGCGGACGGAGCGATCTTCGGCGGCGAGGGACGCGGCCTCCAAGTCGTGCAGCACTTCTTCAACGAGAATCGCATCCGCCAGGCCGCATCGAGCCTGGGCGCCGCCCAGTACTGCATCAACGAGGCGGTCGAGTACGCCAAGGTGCGGGCCCCGTTCGGCAAGCCCCTGTCGACGAACCAGGCCATCCAGTTCCCTCTCGTCGAACTCCAGACCCAGTGCGAGATGCTCCGCGCCCTCATCCACAAGACGGCATGGGGCATGGACACCTACGGACCTTTTTCGCAATCCGACAAAGTCAGCATGTGCAACTACTGGGCCAACCGCCTGTGCTGCGAGGCGGCCGACCGGGCCATGCAGGTCCACGGGGGGATGGGCTACTCCCGCCACAAGCCCTTCGAGCACATCTACCGCCACCACCGGCGCTACCGGATCACCGAGGGCTCCGAGGAGATCCAGATGCGTCGCATCGCCGGCTACATGTTCGGATTCATGGGCCAGCAGGCCCCAAAGGGCGTCACCGCCTGACCCGCTGAGCGCCCATTCACAACAACTTCACACGATCGGTCCGCCTCGCGTTCCGCGACGTGCCATCGTTTTGGCGTGCTCGTACGCGTGGGCTGTGAGTTCGTCCACCGCCTCGACGCGCCCGCCCACGCCGTGCTCCAGGTCGAGCCCCGCATCGACGGGGGCTTCACCCTCCTCACCGAGGAGTGGACGCCCGAGCCGGCGCTCACGTCGCGCCGCTACCTCGACGGCTTCGGCAACCTCTGCCGACGGCTGACCATCCCCGCCGGTCGCTCGGTACTGAAGTACAACGCTTTAGTGCAGACGGACCGGTCGGTCGACCCGTCAGACCTCACCGCCCGGCAGCTGAATGCCGACGAGCTGCCCGACGACGTCCTCGAGTTCACCCTGCCCAGCCGGCTCTGCCCCAGCGACGAGATCGCCGATCAGGCCTGGGAGCTCTTCGGCGCGCTCGACCCCGGTTGGGGACGGGTGCAGGCCATCAGCGACTGGGTCCACAACGAGGTCACGTTCGGCTACGGGTCCAGCTCCCGGGTGACGACGGCAGCCGACGTGCTCAAGTCGCGGGCCGGGGTGTGCCGAGACTTTGCTCATCTCTTCATCGCCTGCTGCCGAGCCGTCGGGGTGCCCGCCCGCTACGCCTTCGGGTACCTGCCCGACATCGACGTGCCTCCCGTCGACGTCGCCATGGACTTCTGCGCGTGGGCCGAGGTCTACCTGGGCGATCGGTGGTGGACGTTCGACCCCCGCAACAACCAGCAGCGGATCGGACGGGTCCTCATCGGGCGGGGCCGCGACGCGGTCGACGTGGCCATGGTGACCAGCTTCGGCACCGCCGAGCTCGAGACCATGACGGTCTGGGCCGACGAGGTGCCGGCGTGATGCAAGAGGCGGCGGCCGCGACGGCCGCCATCGCATCCGCCTCCGCCGAACCGGACGCCGAGCTCACCTACCGGCTCCGCCAGCAGATCCGCTACGAGTACGACGAGCCGGTGCGCGACGTGCACCAGCGCCTCGTCGTGGTGCCGCCGGCCGAGCACGGTCCCCAGTGGCGCACTGAGTGGGACCTCGCCGTCGATGGCGCCGACGTCACCCGCCGCCGAACCAGCACCGACCGGTTCGGCAACACGGTCGCCGACGTCGACCTAGCTCGGGTCGAGGAGTCGGTCACCTTCACGGTGACGAGCACCGTCGTCAAGGCGATGACGGCCGATCCCCACGTGGCCCGCTGGCGGCGCGCCCACCTGGCGTCGACCCGCCTCACCCAGCCCGGTGACGCCATTGCCGCCCTGGCCGACGAGGCCAAGCGGGCCGCTGATCCCGGCGCCGCGCTGTGCCGCTTGGTGCACGGGGCGCTCCAGTACGAGTGGGGCGTCACCGACGTGTCGACCACCGCGGCCGAGGCTCTGCAGGTCGGTCGCGGCGTGTGCCAGGACTACGCCCACGTGATGCTGGCCGGCTGCCGATCGCTCGGCGTGGCGGCCCGGTACGTGTCGGGCCACCTGCTCGGCGAGGGCGGAAGCCACGCGTGGGTCGAGGTGCTCCATCCCGATCCCTCGGCCCGCGGCCGGTGGCTGGTCGAGGGTTGGGACCCCACTCACGATGCCCGGACGGGCGCCCGGCACGTCACCATCGCGGTCGGCCGCGACTACGCCGACGTCGCTCCCATGTCGGGCACCTACGACGGGTTGGGCGTCGGCAACCGCCTCAGCGTGGTGAAGACGCTGACTCCGTCCGTCCCCTAACTCGGGTCCCGCCGTCAGCGCGGGTGGCAGGGGCCGAAGACACGAGAAGCGGGAACCAGCCCGCTGCCCAGCGACGTCGAACCCTCAAACCGACGAGGGAGATGGATCGATGGGGCGTCGTTCAAGTTTGGCGGTCGTGGCTCTGGTGGCGGCCGTAGGGGTGACCGGCGGGGGTTGCGCAAGGAGGGCCTCGATGCAACACGTGGGGAAGGCCCTCTCCAGCAGCGGTGACGGCAGCGTCGCCGCCACCAGCGGGCCGGAGGCGGCGGCGGGACACCCGGCCGACGCGGCCGCTCCGTCGACCAATCAGAACCGGGTCGGACTTCGGGCCGGCAGCGTCGATGACAACGCGCGCTTCACCGACTATCTGGCCTACCGGCATGCCTTTGCCGACCAACACCTCGCGGCCCACGACTTCGACGTCACCGAGCGCCACGTCTTCACGGTGGCGACACCGTCGGGATCGCCCGTCCTGGGCGCGGTCATCAAGGTCAAGACGACGGCAGGCGCCCCGGTGGCCGAGCTACGCACCTTCGCCGACGGACGGGCGCTGTGGTTCCCCAAGGCGACCAAGGCGGGCGCAGCCAACCGCTTCAAGGTCGAGGTGACCAAGGGCCACGCCACCAAGACGATCACGATCGATCGGGCCTCGCTCGACCACGCGGTGACGCTCGACGCGCCGGCTGCACCGGCTCGGTCCCTCGACGTCGAGTTCCTGGTCGACGCCACCGGCAGCATGGGCGACGAGATCGCCCAGCTCAAGGCCAGCTTGTCGAGCATCTCCGACCGCGTCCGCTCGCTGCCCAGTCACCCGGATGTCCGCTTCGCCCTCACCATCTTCCGCGACCGCGGCGACGACAGCCTGTCACGGACGTGGGACTTCACCGCCGACGTGGCCGGCTTCCGCCGGTCGATCGCCGACATCGAGGCCACGGGCGGCGGCGACACGCCCGAGGACGTCCAGCAAGGCCTCCACGATGCCCTGGCCAAGCCGTCGTGGCGGGGCGCCGACACGGTGAAGCTCGTCTTCCTGGTCGGCGATGCGACGCCTCACCTCGACTACGACCACGACCCCGACTACGTCGACGCCATCGTCACGGCGGCCGCCGAGGGGATCAAGATCGAGTCCTTGGCCGCCAGTGGACTCGACGACCAGGGTGAGTACATCTGGCGCCAGCTGGCCCAGGCCACCCTCGGGCAGTTCGTGTTCCTCACCTACGGCGCCGACGACACCACGACCAACCACGTGAGCGGATACACACCCGACGACCTCGACGACTTGGTCGTCCGCCTGATCTGTGGCGAGCTTGGCGGCTCGTCCCCCCAGGGCGTCACCAACACCCAGAGCGGCAAGGGCTCGACCCAGCAGTGATCCGGTGCGGTCAGCCGGGCCCGAACACCTCGAACACCTCCACCACATCGGCCCCAGACGGCACGGCCGCCGGCTGGCCAGGCCCCGGTGGGTCGACCCGAGGGATGAGGAACGACACGACGGCGCCGACCACGACGAACGAGGCGGCGACGAACAGAGCGGCTCGGGTCCCGTGGGCCAGAGCGCGGACCGGCAAGCCGCCGTGGCGAACGGTCTGGGCGGTGAGGATGGATCCGATGATGGCCACGCCCAGCCCGCTGCCTACCTGGCGAAGGGTGGCATTGGCGCCACTGGCGACCCCCGACTTGCCGGGGTCGATGTCGGAGAGCACGACGTTGGTGAGCTGCGAGCTGGCGAAGCCGATCCCGACCCCGAAGAGGAAGAAGCCAGCGAGCACGTCGGGGAAGGTGACCGACGGCCGGATGACGAGCGCCACCAAGACCAGCCCGACGGCCTCGGACACCAAGCCCAAGCGCAAGACCGAGGTCACCCCGATGCGCCGGGTGAGGCGGCCGCCGACCTGGGCCCCGACGATGACGAAGACACCCACCGGGAACATCCACATCCCGTTGCGCTGGGCCGAGATGTGCTTGGCGTTCTGCAGGAAGATGGGCAGGACGAAGATGAGGCCGAGCTGGCCCATGGCCAGAATCACCGTCGTCAGCAGCCCGTAGCGAAAGCCCTTGTGGCGCAGCTGGCCGAACTCGAAGAGGGGACTCTGCTCTGCCCGCTCCTTGGCCCGCTCGAGGCGGTAGAAGGCGAACAGGATCGCCACCGAGACGGCGAACACGATCGGGGTCACCGAGATCGGTGACGTGGCCGCCCAGACGCGATGCCCGCGGAGGGAGAAGTCCCGCAGCGGCTGCCACCAGCCGTAGGTGCCGCCCTCGGTGATCCCGAACACCAGCAGGAACATCCCCGAGGCCACGAGCAGGGCACCGGGGACGTCGATCCGGATGCGTCCCTCAGCTCGGAGGCCCCGGGGCATGAAGGCAACGGCGCCGACGATGGCCAGCGGGGCCACGATCACGTTGATGCCGAAAGCCCATCGCCACGAGTAGTTCGTGGTGAGGAAGCCGCCGACGACGGGTCCGAAGGCGGCAGCCGCTCCGGCGGTAGCTCCCCACGCCGCGAAGGCGGTCGCCCGCTCCGGCCCGGTGAAGGTGTTGGAGAGGATGGCGAGGGTCGAGGGCATCATCATCGACGCCCCCATCCCCTCGATGATCGCCTCGCCCAGGATCAGCATCGGAACGTTCTGCGAGACAGCGGCCAGCAGCGACCCGGTGCCGAAGAGGAAGGCACCCCCGATGAAGACTCGGCGATGGCCGAAGATGTCGCCCAGTCGGCCGCCGATGATCAGCAGGGTGGCGAACGTCAGGGCGTAGCCGGTGATCACCCACTCGAGGCTGGGCAGGGTTGTGTGGAAGTCCCGCCGGATCGTCGGGATAGCGACGTTGAGAACCGAGTTGTCGAGCACCACGATGAAGATCGAGGTGATGACGATGGCCAGGGTGAACCACCGTCGGGCGTCGGTTGCTTCGGTCAGGGGACGAGGACCACGCGGCCGAAGGCGTGGCGGTCTTCCATGTAGGCGTGGGCCTCGGCGGCCTGCGACAACGGAAAGGTGCGGTCGACCACGACCTCGAACTGGCCCGCGGCCGCCTCGCCGATGAGGCGGGCGATGTTGTCCCTGGCCCGCTGGCCCATGATCAGCTCCGCGCCCAGGAACACGCCCGTGATCGATTGGTTGCCACCCATGAGGGCCGAGACGTCGACCGGGTGCTGCTCTCGTCCCGCGTTGCCGACGTAGGAGATGCGGCCGCGATAGGCGAGCGAGCGGATCGAGCCGGGCAAGGTCGATCCGACCGAGTCCACCACGAGGTTGACGCCCTGGCCGCCGGTGAGGCTGCGGACCTTGTCGGCGAAGTCCCCCTCGGTGTAGTTCACGCCGTGGTCGAGGCCATACTGCTTGAGGCGCTCGAGCTTCTCGTCGCTCGAGGCGGTGGCGTACACCGTGGCGCCGGCCCGCTTGGCCAGCTGGATGGCAGCGATGCCCACGCCGCCGGCGCCGGCCTGGACGAGGACCGACTCGCCGGCCTGGAGATGGCCGAACTCGAAGAGGCAGTCGTCGGCGGTGCCGAAGGCCACCGGGATGCAGGCCGCCTTCACGAGATCGAGCCCGTCGGGCACCAGCCAGGTCGCCATGGCGGCCACCGCCACCTTCTCGGCATGCGATCCGTGGGCCATGGTGGCGACCACTCGCTGGCCAACCTGACGATCGGTGACGTCGGACCCGACCTCGATGATCGTGCCGGCGCACTGGTACCCGACGATGTGTGGCTTGGCGGCCAGGGGCCCGCCGAGCCGGTTGAGGGTGTCGCCCCCTTCGATGCTGATGGCCTCGACCTGGAGCAGGACGCCACCGGGCCAGAGGGACGGGTCGGGAACGTCCTCGTACTTCAGGACGTCGGGCGCCCCCGTCTCGTAGTACACGGCTGCCTTCATCTGGCCCTGCCTCCCCATTCGTGGCTGACGGAGCGACGCTACCGCCGATGGATGCCTTACTTCGGAGGCGGCCCTAGTCTCGCCGCCATGGACGTGACGTCGTGACCGACCCCTACGCCGCCTTCCCGAACCTGAGCTTCGACCGG
>JAUTXA010000221.1 GCA_030838265.1 Actinomycetota bacterium
GCATACTCCCCCTCTTCAACCGCTGCGTGATCTTCAGCACGACGTCGGACGCCAACCACGGCCACCCGGATCCGCTGCAGTGCCCTCCCGACCGGACCCGCAAGTCGATGGCGCTCTACTACTACTCGAACGGCCGGCCGGCCCACGAGGTCGGGCGCGACCACGGCACCGCGTTCGCCGCTCGGCCCGGAGAGGTCTGGCGGCGACCTACCCCCAGCGCTCGCGAGCGGGCCAAGCGCCTGGTTCCCCCCGCCCTGTGGGATTGGGCCAAGGCGCTCAACGACCGGCGGTCGACGCCTTCCTGAAGCTGCGGCCTACCGCCGCCACGAGGTGAGGTCGCGATCGATCAAGGCCTCGAGACGGCCGATCTCGGGCTCCTCCTGGTCCGCCAAGCGAGCCCGCACCTCGGGCGGCAGCGAGGGCTTCGAGAGGTTCCGGCGCACCAGGGCCCGGAAGATGCGGTCGCGGCGATCGCGGCTGAGCAGCCGCCTCGCCACCCTTCGAGGGAGTTGCGCACCCACCAGGAGCTGGTGGAGAGCCCGGCTCTTGGGGACACCGGAGGGGTTGTAGCGCTGCGACACGTCGGGCTCGAACGACGGGTCGACCCCGATGAACTCGAAGATGGAGCGCATCACGCCGATCGGATCCGACTCGAGGTCATCGGTCAGGTGGATCTGGATTTGCTTGGCAGGAAAGACATCGAAATAGCGCTCGAGCTGCGCGGCGTAGCGCCCGGCGCGCCGGTAGTGCCAGATGAACTCCCACCCGGCGGCGATTCGCTCCGGCTCGCGGGCCAGGCCCTCGACGAAGTCCCTGCACGGCTCGACACCGTCCCGCCGTTTGTGGAGCCAGCTGGCGTAGCCGCGGGAGACGGGATCGCGCAGCAGCACGATGAGTCGCGCCTCTGGAAGCCGGGCCGCGATGCGGTGCGGTGCTCGCTCGTCGTAGAGGTAGAGCGGCGACGCCTCGCCGCTGGCTCGGACGTCGCCGGCGCCGTCGAACAGGGCGGTGTACTGATCGACGTCGACCACGGAGTGGCGGTTGATGCCATCGTCGTCGCCCGGTCCGGAGAACGAAGGCGACCGGCCGTCAAAGGCGAAGAAGTTGGGCTCCTTGCGCTCCGGCAGGAAGACGTCGGGGTGCTCGCTCAGGTACTCGTGCAGCGACGACGTGCCGGCCTTGGCAGCCCCGATGACGAGAAAGGTTGGCCAGCCCACGACCGCAGCACCGTAGCGGTGCCGGGGCGAACCGTCGGCCTAGCGGGCGCCGCGGCCGGACAGGACGACGCTGGGGGTACGGGCCAGGATCTTGAGATCGAGGCCGAACGACCAGTGGTCGACGTAGTACACGTCGAGCCGAGCTGCCTCGTAGAACGGCAGCAGGAACCGACCCGAGACCTGCCAAAGGCCGGTGAGGCCGGGCGGCACCTCGAGGCGGTGCTGGAACCAGTCAGGGAACTCCGCCACCTCGGCGGGCAAGGCGGGGCGGGGCCCGACGAGGCTCATCTCGCCCCGGATGACGTTCAGCAGCTGGGGCAGCTCATCGATCGACGTACGTCGGATGAAGCGGCCCACCCGCGTGATCCGCGGATCGCGGGTGCACTTGAAGAACGGACCATCGGCCTCGTTGGCGAGGGCGATCTCGGTCAGCCGGAGCTCGGCGTCGGGGACCATCGAGCGGAACTTGAACAGCCGGAACGCCCGGCCCCGCCGACCGATGCGAAGCTGGCTGAACAAAACCGGCCCCGACGAGTCGAGCTTGATGGCGAGGGCGACCAGGGCAAAGAACGGCGCTCCGAGGACGATGAGCGCGCTGGCCACCACGACGTCGAGCGAGCGCTTGGCCCACCAGCCGGCACCGCGGTGGCTGCTCGGCCGGTAGGCGAGCAGCGTCAGACCGGCGACGCCCTCGACCGCGATGGCCGAGCTGAGGTGAGGCGACAGGCTGGGAAGCACGGCGACCTCGACCCGGGCTGCCGTGACGACGTTCAGAGCCGAGAGGAGGTCGTCGTCCCGGATGGCGTCGCCGTCGACGACCACCCTGTCGACCTTGAACTCGAGGACGACATGGCTCAGGGCGCTCGGGCCACCCAACACCGGCAGGTCGAGGTCAGGATCGATCGGGTCCGGGTTCTGGTCGATGAAGCCGACCGGCGTCATGCCGTACTCGGGGTGACGGAGCAGGCGGTCGGCGAACTCCTGGGCGACGGCGCCCGTACCGGCGATGAGCACCCGCTGCGGGTGGGTCAGCAGACGCCGACGCTCGAAGGTGAAAGCGGTGGCGCGGGCGCACATGACGGTGATGGTCGCGATGGTGGCGTACATGAGCCCGACCGTCGACGAGCTGCCGACCACGGCACCGGCCACCAGGCCGGCGGCGGCGATGGCCAGAGCGATCCGCGACACCTGGTCCAGGACGGTGGGCCGGGGCTGGGCGGTGTAGAGCTGCAGGAGCTTGAAGGTCACGACGACCATGGGAGCGGTCACGAACCCGATGTGGGTGCCCGCCACGAGGCTGATCGTGGCTGCGGCCAGGAGGCCGGAAGCGTCGGCGGCGAGGAGCCGGAAGCGGTAGGAGCGGTCCCGTCCAGCGGCGCTCCGCTCGGCGGCGGGCGCCAGCGCCGGCGCCGGTGAGACCCGAAGGCCCCGACCCGTCCCGACCTCAGTTGTCAGCGGAAGCACCGACAAGGTGAAAACCCCCAACCTGGACCCCGAATGGACACAGGAACTTGGATGACTAGTTCGCCTGCCACCGCCCGTTCTCCTTCCTGAGAAAGGGCAAAAGAAGGGGTTCTTACGGTCGAAAATTGCGGCTCGACCGGCAGGAATGCGGCAAGCCGGGGCGAATCTCTACCCTGTGGGCTCTGGGCCCCGAGATCGAAGGAGGCTGGCGTGCGAAAGCTGCTGGGGACGTTGGTAGTTGGGGGCCTGGCCGTGGCCGGGATCGGCTTCGGAGGAAGCGCGGCTCGCGCTGACTCGACGTGTGCCGTCGGCGGGTCGGGCAACCTGGCGGTCGGCACGACCGGCGGGGGCGCCCAGGTCTGCACCAAGAGCTCGGTGCTCACCGGCACGGTGACGGTCACCCCGTCCTATGTGGCCGCTGACGGCTACGTGAGCAACTCCGAGCCCCTCGACGGCTATGTCGCCGCCGACTCCGACGGCGCCTATGTCTGCGCCAGCGGCGACTACACCCCGGGCGGGAGCAACCCGTCGATCGTGACGCCCGGCAAGCCGGTGCCCGACCCCAACGGGTCCTGCACTCCCCGCACCGGGCGCTAAGTCCTTTCTGCCCTCGGCCGGCCGGCGCCGCTCGGTGCGGCCGGATAGCACAACCTGTCTGCTCGCTGTCGCGTTGAGCGATGCAGTGCGTATCCTCGGTTTGCCATGGAGCCCCTCGTCAGGCCGCTGAGGGTCGTAGTGGTAGGACCATCCGTCGGCTACTTCGTCCGGCCGCCGCGCACCCAGCTGTCTGAGGGCAACTACGCGGAGGTCCTCGAGGATCTCCTCAACGGCGGCGGCACCCCGGCCACGGTCACCAACTCGGCCGGATGGTTCCTCCTCGTCCACGAGGCCTATCAGCAGATCGAGGATCTGGTCCTGCGCCACTCCCCCGACGTGGTGATCACCAACTTCGGCATGGGCGAGTGCCAACCCAAGCTGATCCCGACGACCACCCTGCGCTGGCTCTACACCTGGAGGCCCAAGAGCCACCTGCCGTCGCGCGCCCTGCGCCGGCTTCTGCTGAAGCGGGTGAACAAGGCCTACACGGCGTGGAGCCCCAAGCTCATCTCAGCTCTCCCTTGGACCCCCTACCGGTTGAGCCCGAAGCGGTTCGAGCACGAGCTCGAGCGACTCGTCGGGGTGGTCCGCAAGGAGCGCAAGGCCCTCGTGTTGATGGTGAACGCCAGCCCGGCCGGCCCGAAGCTCGAGGCCATCCTTCCTGGCACCGACGGACGGGCTCAGGAGTTCAACGCCATCACCGACCGCGTGGCCGACCGCGCCGGGGACGACGTCGAGGTGATCGACGCCCGCACCATCGTCCAGGAAGCGGGTCCCGAGCGGGCCGTGCCGGACGGCATCCACTTCAGCGCCGCCGGCCACCGCCTCATCGCCGAGGCTCTCCACCGTCGCATCGAGTCGTGGGTCGCTCGCGGCGCGGGTGGTCTGGGCACGTCAGCGCGCTCAGAAAACTCGGCCGACAAATCTGGCGCGGTGGGATCGCCACGGGACAAGGCGGGCATTTGACCAGCAGGATCCGGCCCGCCGATCACCGAAATCCTGATGTGCATGATCAGGATGTGGACGTGACCGACGCAGCTCTCATCGAACCGCCCCGCCACAGCACGGTGCGGCTGAGCGCCATGGCCTTGGGCGCCATCGGCGTCGCGCTGCTCGTCCTCGTCCTGGCCGTCTCTGCCACCCGGCACTCGGGGGACCCGACCAACGTGCACCTGGGTGACGGAGGCCTGACCTTCGACGCCAGCAGCCCCACGACGGTGGCGCCGACCCAGAAGCTGACCCAGCAACAGCTCAGGCAGCTGAACGCGGCCCAGAACAACGGGGCCCAGTCGCCGGTGGCGATCATCGGGATCCCCTACCCGGTCGGCCAGGGCGGCGCCCAAGGCGGGGGCTCCGGAGGAGGCGGCACCCCCCGGTCGGGCGGAGGAGGCGGCCAGGCCACCGTGCGGACGGCCAACGGTCAGTCGCCCCCGACCATCTCCGACTTCTACGCCAACCCGAGCAGCCCCACCCCCAACCAGGACATCGCCTTCCATTGGTTCGCCGGCGACAACGACGGCATCATCTCGGCCTACACCGTCGACTTCGGTGACGGGACCAAGGACGGCGCTCTGACCGGCAACCGGTGCGTCGCCGACCCGGCCGACCCCACCACGGAGCGGACGCCGCTGCACCACAAGTACGCCCAGATCGGGACCTTCCGAGTCCACCTCAAGGTGTTCTCGGCCGGGTCGTGTGGCAACGGCCCCACCCAGAACGCCGAGACCTTCTACGACATCACGGTGACCCTGGTCCCAGGCAGCGTCGGCTGACCTAGTCGCTGAGCAGGGCCAGCACGGCCTCGGCCGCCTGATCGACCGAGAGCTCCGACGTCGAGAGGGTCAGCTCGGCTGCCTCGGGATCCTCGTAGGGGTCGTCGACCCCGGTCATCCCCGTGATCTCACCCGAACGGGCCCGCTTGTAGAGGCCCTTCGGGTCTCGACGCTCGCACTCCTCGAGCGGGGTGTTGACCCACACCTCGAGAAACGGGAGGCCCCGGGCGACGTGAATCTGACGGGCCGTCCGGCGTCCGACGCGGTACGGACTCACGAGCGAGACGAGGGCCACGACGCCGGCATCGGCAAACAGGGCGGCGACCTCGCTCGTGCGCCTCACGTTCTCGTCTCGGTCCTCGGCGCTGAAGCCGAGGTTGCCGTTGAGGCCATGCCGGAGGTTGTCGCCGTCGAGCAGGTAGGCCGATGTCCCCTGCTCGACCAGGCGGCTCTCGACGGCCGCCGCCACCGTCGACTTCCCCGACCCCGAGAGTCCGGTGAACCACACCGTGGCGCCGCGGGCGTCGAGCCGACTCCAACGCTGCTCCCGGCTCAGCTCGCCGGCGTGCCAGGTGACGTCGTCGCTTCGGCCGGACGGCGCAGTCATGCCGACGGGCCAAGGATCATCCCGGCGCCGACGGTCGAGTTGGTGACCTCGTCGATGAGGATGAAGCTGCCCGTCATCCGGTTCCGCCGGTACTCGTCGTAGAACAGGGGGACCGTGGTGCGCAGCGCCACCCGACCGATCTCGTTGAGCACGAGCTGCTCGGCGTCTTCGACCCGGTGCAGGGTGTTGATGTCGAGGCGATAGCGAAGCTCGCGCACCAAGGCCCGGGCCGAGCGGGTGGTGTGCTTGATGGCCAGCTTGCTGCCGGCCCTGAGCGGCGTGTCGGCCATCCAGCAGACCATGGCGTCGACGTCCTGGCCCACCGTCGGCTGGTTGTGGGGACGGCTGATCATGTCGCCGCGAGATACATCGAGGTCATCGGCCAGCACCAGGGTCACCGACATGGGAGGGAAGGCCTCGTCGACCGGGCCGTCGAACATGTCGATCCGCTCGATGGTCGTGGCGAACCCCGACGGGAGCACCACTACCTCGTCGCCCGGCTTGAACACCCCACCCGCCACGACACCCGCGTAGCCGCGGTAGTCATGGTGGTCGGTGCTCATGGGCCGGATGACGTACTGCACCGGGAAGCGGCCGTCGATGAGGTTCCGGTCGCTAGCCACGTGGACCTCTTCGAGCTGGTGCAGCAGCGACGGCCCCTCGTACCAGCCCATGTTGCCCGAGCGTTGGACCACGTTGTCGCCGTTCAGTGCCGAGATCGGGACGAATGTCAGGTCGGTGACGTCGAGCTTCATGGCGAAGGCCCGGAACTCGTCCTTGATCCGCTCGAACACGTCGGCGTCGTAGCCGACCAGATCCATCTTGTTGACGCACACGACGAGGTGCGGGATCCGCAGCAACGAGGCGATGAAGGCGTGCCGGCGAGATTGCTCGAGCACCCCCTTGCGGGCGTCGACGAGGATCATGGCCAGATCAGCGGTCGACGCGCCGGTGACCATGTTCCGGGTGTACTGAACATGGCCTGGCGTGTCGGCGATGATGAACTTGCGCTTGGGCGTGGCGAAGTAGCGGTAGGCGACGTCGATGGTGATGCCCTGCTCCCGCTCGGCGCGCAGCCCGTCGGTCAGCAGGGCCAGGTCGACGTACTGGTCACCCCGGGCCAGGCTCACCCGCTCGATGGACTCGAGCTGGTCCTCGAAGATCTGCTTGGAGTCATAGAGCAGCCGACCGATGAGCGTGCTCTTGCCGTCGTCGACCGAGCCGGCGGTGGCCAGCCGCAGGAGCTCCGACATCAGAAGTAGCCCTCTCGCTTGCGGTCTTCCATGGCCGCCTCCGAGAACCGATCGTCGGCCCTCGTCGCGCCCCGCTCGGTTATCCGGGTGGCCGCCACCTCGGCCACGATGTCGTCGAGGGTCGTGGCCGACGACTCGACAGCCCCCGTGCACGTGGCGTCGCCCACCGTTCGGTACCGGACCGACGCCTTGAAGGGCTCCTCGTCGCCTTGGGGCGTGACGAAGGGACCGGTAGCCAGCAGCATGCCGTCGCGGCGGACGACCTCGCGTGTGTGGGACAGGTAGATCGAAGGAATCTCGATGCCCTCGTCGGCGATGAAGCGCCAGATGTCGAGCTCGGTCCAGTTCGAGAGCGGGAAGATGCGAATGTGCTCGCCCGGGCGATGGCGGGAGTTGTAGAGGTTCCACAGCTCTGGGCGCTGGTTCTTGGGGTCCCACTGACCGAAGTCGTCGCGGAACGAGTACACCCGCTCCTTGGCCCGGGCCTTCTCCTCGTCGCGCCGGGCGCCGCCGAAAGCGGCGTCGAATCCGTGCTCGGACAGGGCGTCGAGCAGGGTGGTCGTCTGGAGGCGGTTGCGCATGCCCCCCGGCTCCTCGGCCACGCGACCGGTGTCGATGGACGCCTGCACCGACGCCACGACCAGGCGGACCCCGAGCTCAGCCACCCGCTTGTCTCGAAAGGCGAGGACCTCATCGAAGTTGTGGCCGGTGTCGACGTGCATCACCGGGAAGGGGATCCGGCGGGGCCAGAAGGCCTTCTCGGCCAGTCGCAGCATGACGATCGAGTCCTTGCCACCCGAGAAGAGCAGTACGGGCCGCTCGAACTCGGCCGCCACCTCGCGGAAGATGTGTATCGACTCCGCCTCGAGGGCGCGCAGGTCGGTGAGCTCGTAGACCACGGCGGCAAGAGGGTACCGTTCGCCTCCCCTATGAGCGCCAGCGCTGCCGACCACGCCGACGCGGCCCGGATCGCCACCGAGGCCGGCGATCTGCTCGTCGACCTGCGAACCGGCCTCCAGCGCGGCATGGCCCCCGACGAGATCCGACACCTTGGTGACAGCCGGTCGCACGCGCTCATCGCCGCCGCCTTGGCCGAGGCTCACCCCGCCGATGCCGTGCTCTCCGAGGAGGCTGCCGACCGCGAGTCCGGCGCCGCGGCCCGCGCCACCGCGCCGCGGGTGTGGATCGTCGATCCCCTCGATGGCACGCGGGAGTTCGGCGAGGAGGGGCGGACGGATTGGGCCGTCCACGTGGCCCTGGTCGTTGACGGGACAGTCAGCGCCGCGGCCGTGGCCTTGCCCGCCCAGGCCATGACCCTCTCGACCTCTCCGCCGCCCTCGTCGCCTCCCGCCCATCCTGGTCGGCCCCGCATCGTGGTCAGCCGCACCCGACCGCCGGCGCTGGCCCTCAGCGTGGCCGACGAGCTCGGAGCCGAGCTGGTCCCCATGGGTTCGGCGGGGGCCAAGGCCATGGCCGTGGTCACCGGCGCCGTCGACTGCTACCTCCACAGTGGCGGGCAGTACGAGTGGGACTCCGCCGCGCCGGTGGGCGTGGCCGCCGCCGCCGGCCTACACACGTCACGGCTCGACGGCAGCCCGCTCGTCTACAACCGGCCCGATGCCTGGCTACCCGATCTGTTGATATGCCGGCGTGAGCTGGCCGCAGCCATCCTCACGACCGCGGCCCGGTTCCGCTGATCTGGGCCGCTACGGGCAGGTGCTGTTGCCGGAGTCCGGGCCCTGGCCGTCGGTGGCCGACGGGGTCGGGCTGCCGGCGGCGATGAAGCCGTTGCTGCCGGGGTTGACCGTGACGCTGTCGCCGATGGCGATGACGCTGGTCTGGCACGCGGGGTCGCCGTTGGCGGCGCTGAAGGTCGTGGCGCCGACGGTGATCGACCAGGAGCTTCCTCCGGCGACGTAGCCGCCCGAGCGCTTGGCGACGTAGCTGCAGGCCCCGTCGTGAGTGAAGCCGCCGCCGGTCGGGTTCCAGACGTTGGCCCCCGGGCTCGAGGCGACGCAGCCTTCGATGCCAGCGGGCAGATTGTCGGCGTGGGCCGCGGATCCGGCCAAGGCAGCCATCGCCAGTGCTGCAGCCACAGTCAGGATCTTGCGCATGTCATCTCCTCGTACGGTCGCCGCGCCCCCGGGCGCGCACTTCATCGCAACAGGCATTCGCCGCGGAGGGGCCGTACTCCTCCCAATGTGGCGCGAAATGCCTGCGGACGCGACGAAGGGGGCCCGGAGGCCCCCTTCACGTCATGCCAATGCGGGATCAGCTGTGGACCGTCGTGCCGTTGAAGCCGAGGCAGATGGTCTTGGCCGCAGCGTCGGTGTTGCCATTGAGGTGGCCCTGGTCGTTCGAGTAGCCGTTGATGCCACCCTGGCCGGCCTGGATGTAGCCGTGGGGACCGGTCACGCCCGAATAGCCACCGGTGTTGACGTAGGCCGTGCCGCCGTCGGGCAGGGCATGGCCGCCGCTACCAGGCTGGGGAGCCACCGCAGGGTCGGTGCCGGGGCAGGTGCCGGAGCCGGTGCCGGGGGTGGCGTGGGCGGCGAAGGGCAGGCAGGCAGCCGCGACAGCCGCGGAGCCAGCGAGAAGCAGGCGGATCTTCAAGGTTCTTTCCTCCAAGGGGGGCTCGGCCCACGGGGGTTCGCGGGTCGGGTCGGATAAGGGACCCAGGTGTGCTGCACGGGAAACCCTTCCCCGTGACATTCGCCACCAATCCCGGCGTTCCTCCCGAGTGGGACGAAAATCACTCAGGGCGCGAAACGAGGGCCCCGAGGGGCCCTCGTCTCACGTTCGTGTCGAAGGTTGCCTACGGGCAGGAATGCTCGCCCGACTTCGTGGTGGCATCGCCGCTGCCGCAGTGGGGGCCACTGCTGTCGAGACGGCTCCAACCGGTGGCGTTCGAGTTGTTGTTGGCGTCGCCATCGGCGGCGGCATAGCTGCCTGCGCCGTTGACCGAGACGATGATGCGGCCCTGAATGGGGGCCCCAGCGCCGTCGTTGCAGATCTCAGCGCCATTGGCGCCCGCGTAGGCGGTGCCGGCGGGGGTACGGGTCCCGCCACAGCTCACGTTGTTGGTGCTGTCCTCGGTCGAGCCCGAAGGGCCGTTGGCCAGGGCAGCGCCGGCGCCGCTCAGAAGCATCGCTGCCGCCGCAGCTCCTACCAGGAACTTCTTCATACTCAAATCTCCCCTTAGTTGAGTTGCGTCGTTGGATCTGTGACGAGTGGCACAGCCCTTACCTCTCAATTCGCCCTTGTCCGGCGAACTCCTCCAACCGATCGAAAAAATCGGCAAGCCCTGCGGGGCCGGTCCGGCCCGCAGGGATCGGCTCGCCGTCTAGGCGGGGCAGGCGCTGTTGCCCGAGCTGGGCGCGGCGTCAGCAGCCGACGGGAACGGGTTGCCCGCCGCGATGCGACCGGCGGCGCCGGCGTTCAGGTGAACGGCGACGGTGTCGCCCGCCTTGATCACGCTCGTCTGGCAGTGCCCGTTGGCGGCGGTGTACACGGTCGAGTTCACCGTGACGGTCCATCCAGAACCAGCGCCGGCATAGCCGCCGCCGCGAGTTGCGGTATAGGTGCAGTCGGCCGCGTGGCTGGCGGTCACGCCGCCGCCGCTCACGTCAGCGCCGCCGATGATGCAGCCCTCGGCCCCGCCGGGCACGGTGTCGGCCCGGGCGCCGAAGCTCCCCAGAACCATGCTCGCCACAAGAGCGGCGCCGCCGAGTAGAGCCAGAACCTTCTTCATGAACATCCCCCTGATTGGTGGCTTGCGGAAAGCCGCCCGGATCCCCGGCCAGCTCACGAGCACTGCGACGACCAATGGTTCGAAGGAGGCTGCGACCCCTGCTGTGACGATTGCCACAATAGCGGCCGGGTCCGCACTTCGCCCATCTCGCTCTGACCCCCCCAGATCGGGCGCACCCGCCAAGGGCGTCTAGTTGGCCGTGCCGGCGGCCAAGGCGTCGGGGATGGTGTCCCGCCAGGCGCGCTCGGCATCGGCCAGCGACAGGTCGACCAACCCATCGACGACGAGACGATCGCCACCTGTGCCGCCGAGAAAGGCAGCAGGGACACCGGCGGCTTGGGCCTGACGGAAGATGGCCTGGGCGGCGTCGGGTTCGGCACAGACGACGGCCCGCGACGGCGACTCCGAGAACAGCTCGGCGTGGTTGGCGATCCCGGCCACTCGAAACCCGACGCCGGAGCGCAAGGCCATCTCGGTGAGGGTCACCGCCAGCCCGCCCTCGGAGACGTCATGCAGCCCAGCGGCGACGCCGTCGTTGGCCAGCAGGCGAACAAGGTCGAGGAGGCGACCATGGGTTTCGAGATCGAGAGCGGGGAGGGTGCCGCCGCGCCGGCCGTTGATGTCGACCGCCCAGCGGGACCCCCCAAGGACGGACTCGGTCTCGCCGAGCAGGAGGAGCCGGCCGTCGTCGATGAGGATGGGCGACGGAGGCCGCCGCTCGAGGTGGTCGATGAGCCCGAGGACGCCGACGATCGGGGTGGGATCGATGTCGCGACCATGACTCTCGTTGTAGAGGCTCACGTTGCCGCCGATGACGGGGATGCCCAGACTTCGGCAGGCCTCGCCCATCCCGTCGATGGATTGAGAGAGCTGCCACATGACCTCTGGGTGCTCGGGGTTGCCGAAGTTCAGGCAGTTGACCAGGGCGGCCGGCTTGGCACCCGCGCACGCCACGTTGAGGGCCGACTCGGCCACGACCATGGCGGTGCCGAGCTTCGGGTCGATGGCGCACCACCGGTGGTTGCCATCAGTCGACAAGGCCAGGCCGCGGCCCGTGCGGGGCAGGCCGGGGCCGCCGAGTCGCAGCACGGCGGCGTCCGCGCCGGGCGCCTCGACGGTGTTGAGGAAGAGCTGATGGTCGTACTGGCGATAGGCCCACGCCGGGTCGGCCAGCAGGGCCAGGAGGTCGGGGCCACAGTCGCCGGGCGCCGGCAGGTTGGCCGGGTCGTCAGCCGCGGCGTCAGCCGGCGTGGGTCGGGCCGGCTCGGCTTGCGGGCGGTCGTAGAGAGGGGCGTCCTCGTGGAGCGATGCGGCCGGAATATCAGCGAGGACCTCGCCGTCGGGTCGCTCGAGGATGCGAAGGCTCCCGCCCGCGGTCACGGTGCCGACGACTGACGCCCGAACCTCCCATTGCCGGGCCACCTCGAGGACGCGGTCGAGGTTTCCGGGCTCCACGATCGCCAACATCCGCTCCTGGCTCTCGCTGGTCATGACCTCGAAGGGCTCCATCCCCGGCTCGCGCCGCGCCACCTCGGAGACGTAGACGTCCATGCCCATGCCGCCTCGCGACGCCGTCTCGCTGGTCGCGCACGTGAGTCCGGCTCCGCCCAGGTCCTGGACTCCCACGGCCAGGCCTTCGTCGAGCAGCTGGAGGCACGCCTCGATGAGGCGCTTCTCCTCGAAGGGGTCTCCCACCTGGACGCTGGGCCGCTTGGCCGCCTCGGCCTCGGCGTCGCCGAAGCCAGCCGACGCCAGCACGCTCACCCCACCGATGCCGTCGCGGCCGGTGCTCGATCCGAGCAGCACCGCCAGGTTGCCGACACCGGTGGCCCGGGCGAGCACCAGCCGGTCCTTCGGCATCACCCCGAGGCAGAGGACGTTCACCAATGGGTTGCCGGTGTAGCAGGCGTCGAAGACCAGCTCGCCTCCGACATTGGGCACGCCGACCGAGTTGCCATAGCCCGAGATGCCCGACACCACGCCCTCGAGGATCCACCGGCTCCGCGGGTCGTCGAGGGGACCGAAGCGCAGCGGATCCATCACCGCGACCGGGCGCGCCCCCATCGAGAAGAGGTCGCGGATGATGCCGCCGACGCCCGTCGCCGCGCCCTGATAGGGCTCGACAGCCGACGGGTGGTTGTGGCTCTCGATGCGAAGAGCGACGGCGATGCCGTCGCCGGCGTCGATCACCCCGGCGCCCTCACCGGGGCCGACCAGCACCCACGGGGCCTCGGTGGGCAGGCGGCGGAGGTGGAGCCTCGACGACTTGTACGAGCAGTGTTCGCTCCACATGACCGAGTACATGGCCAGCTCGAGGTAGTTCGGGTGGCGCCCGAGGATCCGGTCAATCGAAGCGGCCTCGTCGTCGGTGAGGCCGAGGGCGCGATGCACCGGCTGGTCCATGGGCCCACCGTATCCGCTCCCCCAAGCGTCGCTGGAGCGCCGGAATTGGGCCTATGGAGGGCGCCCCGCAGCTGGACCTTTGACTTGCAGGCCGTCTGACTGGCGTGTTTCATTCGCCCTATGGCACCCAGCGAAAAGACGGCAAAGACGCCCATGACAGCCGAGCACAAAGAGGCCCTTGCCGTCGGCCGCGAACAAGGACGCGCGGTGCGCCGCTACCTCGAGGCGCTCGAGACCCACCGGCCCAAGCGGGGGCGGAAGCGCACCCCGGATTCGATCAAGAAGCGGTTGGCCGCCATCGACACGCAGTTCGCAGAGGCCGACGCCCTGACCAGGCTCCACATGACGCAGGAGCGCATCGACCTGAGCGCCGAGCTCGAGCAGCTCCAGCAGCCGGCCGTCGACATCTCGGCCCTCGAGGAGGGCTTCGTGAAGACGGCTCGGGACTACGGCTCCCGCAAGGGCATCAGCTATGCGGCGTGGCGCGATGTGGGCGTCGACCCGACGGTGCTCAAGAAGGCCGGGATCCGCCGGGGTGGCGCCTAGCCCGGCTGGTCAGCGAGCCGGAACCGACAGGAGCGAGCCGAGGAGGACGCGCCCGTCGTCGCTGCCGAGGAGGGGGTCGCACGCCCGCTCGGGGTGGGGCATCAGGCCCACGACGTTGCCTGCCTCATTGCTGATCCCGGCGATCGACGCCGTGGAGCCATTCGGGTTGTCGACGTAGCGCAGCACCACCCGATCTTCGGCTTCGAGCGTGCGGAGGGTGGCCTCGTCACAGGTGTAATTGCCCTCGAAGTGATTGATGGGGATGCGCAGGCGTTGGCCCGCGGCGGCGCCCGAAGTCAGCACCGACCGAGTCGACGAGACCTCGAGCTCGACGGTCGTGCACACGAACTTCAGGCCTCGGTTCTTTTGCAAGGCACCCGGCAACAGCCCGGCCTCGGTCAAGACCTGAAAGCCGTTGCAGATGCCCACGACTGGTCCGCCCTCGGCCGCAAAGCGAGCGACGGCCGTCATCACGGGGGAGAAGCGGGCAATGGCTCCGGGCCGGAGGTAGTCGCCATGGGCAAAACCCCCCGGCAGGATCACGGCATCGACGTCGCCCACCTCGGCTTCGCCGTGCCAGATCAGCTCGCCCTTGCCGCCCAGCGACTCGACGGCCTCGATGGCATCGTGCTCGCAGTTCGAGCCCGGAAAGAGGACGACCCCGACTCGGGTCGTCAACTGGCCGCCAAGGTGACGTGGGCGTCCTCGATGACAGGGTTGGTGAGGAAGCGCTTGCAGAGGTCGTCGACCTGCGACCGGGCCTCGAACTCGTCGTCGGCCTCGATGGAGAACCGGATGGCCTTGCCCACCCGTACGCCAGTCACCGAGTCGAAGCCCAGCGTTGGCAGGGCTCGTTCGATGGTCGAGCCTTGAGGGTCGGCGATGCCGGCCCGGAGCCGCACCTCGACCAGGACGTCGAAGGTCACCTCGCTACTGTGCCACGCCGTGCCAGTCGGCAAAGCGAAGCCCACTGATCCGCTCGTAGGCGGTGACGTAGCGCTCCCGGGTGGCGGCGATCACGTCCTGAGGAAGGCCCGGCGGCGGCGGCGTCTTGTCCCATCCACTGGCTTCGAGCCAGTCGCGCACGGGCTGCTTGTCGAATGACGGCGGAGTAGCGCCGGGCTCCCAGTCGTCAGCGGGCCAGAACCGCGACGAGTCCGGGGTCAGCACCTCGTCGCACAGACACAGCTCACCGTCGATGAACCCGAGCTCGAACTTGGTGTCGGCGATGATGATTCCCCGCTGGGCCGCCTGCTCGGAGCCCTTGAGGTAGGCGGCCAGGCTGATCTCACGCGCTGCCTTGGCGATGTCGGCTCCGACCAGTTCGCAGGCCGCGTCGAACGAGATGTTCTCGTCGTGATCGCCGACCGCCGCCTTGGTCGAGGGGGTGAAGACCGGTTCGGGCAGCTGCTCCGACTCGCGCATCCCGGCCGGCAGCTTGATGCCGTGCATGGTCCCCGAAGCCTTGTACTCCTTCCATGCCGAGCCGGAGAGATAGCCCCGGACGATGCACTCGATCTCGAGCATCTCGGCCTTGCGCACCACCATGGTGCGACCGGCAGCATCGGGGATCTCGTCGGCACCAGGGGGGAAGTCGGCCGGGTCGACCGAGACCAGGT
>JAUTXA010000237.1 GCA_030838265.1 Actinomycetota bacterium
CGAGCTCCAGGCCTTGCGGGATCGAGTCTTCGTCGAGCCTCTCGCCCGACCACTCACCCACGCCTTCGTCCCCCACGTGACCCTCGCCGACGAGGCCGAACCCGATCGCATCGAGGACGCCAAGCGAGCCCTCGCCGACTACCGGGTGTCGGCGACCATCGACCGCGTCCAGCTGCTGCAGGAAGGCGAAGGCCGAGTCTGGACCCCCATCGCCGACGTCGCCTTCGCCGCGCCGCGCGTAGCGGGACGGGGTGGGCTCGAGACCGAGCTCGGTGTCACCGAAGCCCTCGATCCTCAGGCCCAAGCCTTTGCCGTCCGGGCTTGGTCGGGCTACAGCGTTGACACCTACGGACGGGACCCGTCACCCGCGGCCGTCGCCGTCACCGCTCGCCGCCGGGGCGACGTCGTCGGAGTGGCGACGGGCGAGGTGACCGAGCACGAGGCCTACCTGGCCCGGCTCATCGTCGACGACGCGGTCAGGAACGAGGGGGTCGGGGCCCAGCTCCTCTCCGCCTTCGAGCAGGCCTGCCGCGACCGGGGCGCCGAGCGCATGACCCTGCGCACCCTCGACGGCGGCGGGGCCGAAGGCTTCTACCGGAACCGGGGCTACACCACCCTGTGCCCGCTCCCGGCGTGGCGGTTGGGCCGCGACTTCGTGCAGCTGGTCCGCCAGCTCTGAAGACCGGCAGGGCTGCTCTCTAGACTGCGGCGCCATGGTCGACTGGACGACGGTCTCGTCGCTCGCCACCGGTGCCGGGACTCTCGTACTGGCCATCGCCACCTTCGCCGCCGTGCGCTCGGCCAACCGGTCGGCCCGCGTCACCGAGCGCTCGCTGCAGGCCGGCATCCGGCCCGTGATCGTGACGTCGCGGCTGGGCGACGCGCCCGAGAAGGTGGGCTTCGCCGACAACAAGTGGTTCAAGGTCGAGGGCGGCCGGGCAGTCGCCGAAGCCACCGACGAGGCCGTCTACCTGGTGGTCGCCCTGCGCAACGTCGGCACTGGGCTGGCCGTGCTCGACCGATGGGACTTCTACGACGAGCGCCCGATGGGGGACGGCGCCATTCGGAGCATCGACGGCTTCCGCCGCCTGACCCGCGACCTCTACATCGCCCCCGGCGATCAGGGCTTCTGGCAGGGCGCCTTCCGCGATCCGGCCGACCCGGTGTTCCAAGCGGCGCGCGCTGCGATCGAGGACCAGCGCTCGATGACGATCGACCTGCTCTACGGCGACCACGAGGGCGGACAGCGGGCCGTGAGCAGATTCAGCCTCATCCCCGACGGCAGTGGCGGGTGGCTGGCCGTCGTCGTCCGCCACTGGAACCTCGACCGCGACGATCCCCGCTGAGCGAACCCGCTCTCAGTCGAAGTCGACCGAGCTGTACTCGCGCAGCTTGGTGAGGCGGTGGTGGGCGTCGACGAGGCGGACGGTGCCCGACTTCGAGCGCATGACGAGCGACTGGGTGGTGGCGCCATTGCGGTCGTAGTGCACCCCCTTCAGGACTTCGCCGTCGGTGATGCCGGTGGCCGCGAAGAAGCAGTTGTCACCCCGAACGAGGTCATCCGCGCTCAGGACCCGATCGACGTCGTAGCCGAGATCGACCGCCGTCTGACGCTCGTCGTCGTTCTGGGGAGCGAGCCTCCCCTGAAAGTCGCCACCGAGGCACTTCATGGCGGCGGCGATGATGACGCCCTCTGTTGCCCCGCCGATGCCGAACAGGATGTCGGCTCCGCTATCGGCTCGGGCCGTCGACACCGCACCGATCACATCGCCCGCGCTGATGAGCCGGATGCGGGCCCCGGCTTCGCGCACCTCGGCGATGAGATCGCCATGACGGGGACGGTCGAGGATCACGGCGGTGAGGTCGCGCACCGACTCGCCCTTGGCCTTGGCCACGGCGTGCAGGTTCTCGGTCGGCGACGCCGCGATGTCGACGGCGCCCCGGCTCTCGGGGCCGACGGCGATCTTGTCCATGTAGAAGCAGGGTCCGGGGTCGAACATCGTCCCCCGGCCGGAGACGGCGATGACCGAGATGGCGTTGCCGAGGCCGAGTGAGGTGAGGGTCGTTCCCTCGACAGGATCGACGGCGATGTCGGTCTGGGGCGGCGTTCCGTCGCCGATCTGCTCGCCGTTGTAGAGCATCGGCGCTTCGTCCTTCTCGCCTTCGCCAATGACGACGATGCCATCCATGGGGACGGTCTGGAGGACCACGCGCATGGCATCGACGGCCGCCCCGTCCGCGCCCTCCTTGTCACCGCGGCCCACCCACCGAGACGCAGCCAGCGCCCCAGCCTCGGTGACGCGCACCAACTCCATGGCGAGGTTTCGGTCTGGGGCTTGGCGTTCCGCGGCGCTCATGGCCCGGCAATCTAGCCGCCGACCTCGTCGACCCGGCCGGGGCGTGAGGGATACTGGTGCCATGACTGCAAAGGAGCAGTGGCAGGAAGCGTTCTCGAAGTCAAAGGTCCGAGACGTCGACTTCGAGACCATGTCGGGCGTCCCCGTCGATCCCGTCTACGCCGGTGACGAGGCCGGCGGCGACGATGCGGAGCGGCCCGGGGTGTGGCCCTACACCCGGGGCCCGTACGCCTCGATGTACCGCTCGAAGCTGTGGACGATGCGGATGTTCGCCGGCTTCGGCACGCCCGAGGACACCAACGGCCGGTTCAAGGAGATCCTGGCCGCGGGCGGTGACGGCCTCTCGACCGCCTTCGACCTGCCGACCCTGATGGGCCGCGACTCCGACGACCCGCGCTCGCTGGGCGAGGTGGGGCGAGCCGGCGTGTGCATCGACACCCTGGCTGACGTCGAGGATCTCTTCGCCGACATCGACCTGGGGCAGGTCACCACGTCGATGACCATCAACTCCCCGGCCGCCATGTTGCTGGCCATGTACGTGGCTGTGGCCGAGGGCAACGGCACCGAGCGCCAGGCCCTGGGCGGCACCATCCAGAACGACATCTTGAAGGAGTACCAAGCCCAGAAGGAGTACATCTTCCCGCCCCGCCCCTCGATGCGGATCGTCACCGACATGATCCGCTTCTGCGCCGCCGAGATGCCCAAGTGGCATCCGGTCTCGGTGTCGGGCTACCACATCCGCGAAGCGGGTTCGACGGCGGCCCAAGAGCTGGCCTTCACGGTGGCCAACGGGTTCGCCTACGTCGAGGCCGCCGTGGCCGCCGGGCTCGATGTCGACACCTTCGCCCCTCGCCTCTCGTTCTTCTTCAACAGCCACTCCGACTTCTTCGAGGAGATCGGCAAGTACCGCGCCGCTCGCCGCATCTGGGCTCGCTGGCTGCGCGACCGCTACGGAGCCACCAAAGAGCGCTCCATGCAGCTGCGCTTCCACACCCAGACGGCCGGGGTCTCCCTCACCGCCCAGCAGCCCGAGATCAACATCGCCCGGGTGGCCGTCCAGGCCCTGGCCGGCGTGCTCGGCGGCACCCAGAGCCTCCACACCGACGCCATGGACGAGGTGCTCGCCCTCCCCACCGAGAAGGCGGCTCGGATCGCCCTGCGCACCCAGCAGATGGTGGCCTACGAGACCGGCGTGGCCAACGTGGCCGACCCGCTGGGAGGGAGCCACTTCGTCGAGT
>JAUTXA010000254.1 GCA_030838265.1 Actinomycetota bacterium
TCGGTCCGGCTGCGCGAGCCGCAGTTCGAGGGGCAGACCAAGTCGAAGCTGGGCAACGTGCCCATGCGCTCGTTCGTACAGAAGGTCACCAACGAGAAGCTGACCGACTGGCTCGAAGAGCACCCCAGCGAGGGCAAGGCCATCGTCAACAAGGCCGTCCAGGCCTTCCGGGCCCGCGTGGCCGCCAAGCAGGCCCGTGACGCTACCCGTCGCAAGTCGGCGCTCGAGGGCGCCGGCCTGCCCGGCAAGCTCACCGACTGCCGGACCAAGAACGCGGCCGACGCCGAGATCTTCATCGTCGAGGGCGACTCAGCTGGTGGCTCCGCCATCCGGGCCCGCAACCCCGAGAACCAGGCCATCCTGCCCATCAGGGGCAAGTTCTTGAACGTCGAGCGGGCCCGCATCGACAAGATGCTCAAGAACACCGAGGTCCAAGCCATGATCGCCGCCATCGGCGCCGGTCTGGCCGACGACTTCGACGTGGCCAAGATCCGCTACGGCAAGGTCATCATCCTGGCCGACGCCGACGTCGACGGCAGCCACATCCGCACCCTGCTGCTCACGTTCTTCTTCCGCCAGATGCGACCGCTCATCGAAGGTGGCCACGTCTACGTCGCCCAGCCCCCGCTCTACTCGACGGTGGTGGGCAAGGAGACGGTGTACCTGAAGGATGACGCGGCCAAGGACGCCTTCGTCGCCGAGCACCCGAACCACAAGGCCGAGTTCGGCCGCCTCAAGGGCCTCGGTGAGATGGACTGGGACGAGCTCGGGCACACGACCATGGACGCGGCGAAGCGGACACTCCTCCAGGTGACCGTCGAGCAGGCCGCCCTGGCCGATGAGGTCTGCTCGATCTTGATGGGCGAAGACGTTGAGCTCCGGAAGCAGTTCATCGTCACCAACGCCAAAGACGTCCGCTTCCTCGACATCTAGCCATGAGCGATCCCACCACCACCACGCCGCCCACCGACCCTCCCGAGCCGCCGGAGCGCGTGTCGGTCGAACCCATCGAGATCCAGGAGGAGATGGAGCGCTCCTTCCTGGAGTACGCCATGTCCGTCATCATGCAGCGGGCCCTGCCCGACGCTCGGGACGGGCTCAAGCCCGTCCACCGGCGGATCCTCTACGGGATGCACGACCTCGGGGTCCGGCCCGACCGGCCCCGCATGAAGTGCGCCCGCGTCACCGGCGACGTCATGGGGAAGTTCCATCCCCACGGCCAGCAGGCCATCTACGACGCCCTGGTCCGCATGGCCCAGCCCTTCTCGCTGCGTCACCCCCTCATCGACTTTCACGGCAACTACGGGTCGCCCGACTACCCGGCCGCGGCCGAGCGGTACACCGAGTGCCGGCTCGGTTCTCTCGCCACCCACATGCTGGCGGGCATCGACGAGGACACCGTCGACTTCTCGCCCAACTACACCAACGAGTTCGACGAGCCCACCGTCCTGCCCTCGCGCTTTCCCAACCTGCTGGTCAACGGCAGCCAGGGCATCGCCGTGGGCATGGCCACCAACATCCCGCCCCACAACCTGGGCGAGGTCATCGACGCCACCATCCACCTCATCGACAATCCTGAGGCCACGCCCGACGACCTGATGCAGTTCATCAAGGGCCCCGACTTCCCGACGGGCGGCCTCATCCTCGGCCGGGCCGGGATCATGGAGGCTTACCGCACAGGTCGCGGCTCGGTGAAGATGCGGGCGCGCGCCGAGATCGAAGAGACCAAGAACGGCGTGCAGATCGTCGTGACCGAGCTGCCGTACCAGGCCAGCGCGGCCGCGCTCGAGCAGAAGGTGGCCGATCTGGTCAATGCCCGCGAGATCGAGGGCATCCGCGACATCCAGAACCTGTCGGCCGGCCTCGAGACCCGCATCGTCTTCCCGCTCAAGCGCGACGCCAACGCCAACGTCGTCCTCAACAACCTGTTCAAGCAGACCACCCTGCAGACCAGCTTCGGCGTGAACATGGTCGCCCTGGTCGACGGGGTGCCCCGTACCCTCAACCTCGTCCAGGTCCTGCAGGCCTACATCGACCACCAGGTCGAGGTGATCACCCGGCGCTCCGAGTACCGCCTGAAGAAGGCCAAGGACCGGGCCCACATCGTCGAAGGCCTGCTCAAGGCGCTCGACATGATCGACGCCATCATCACCCTCATCCGCGGGTCGGCCGACCGTGCTGCCGCACGCGAGGGCCTCATGGCCGCGCCGTTCGAGTTCAGCGACCTCCAGGCCGAGCACATCCTCGACATGCAGCTGGTCCGCCTCACCCGGCTGGGCCGCAGCAACCTCGAGGGCGAGATGGCCGAGCTGCGCCAGACCATCGCTGAGCTCGAGTCGATCCTGGCCGACCAGGTCAAGCTTCGGCAGGTCATCAAGACCGAGCTGGGCGAGGTGCGGGGCGAGTTCGCCACCGACCGCCGGGCCGAGATCACCTACGACCCGGGCGAGATGAACGCCGAGGATTTCATCGACGACGTCGACCTCGTGGTCACCATGACCAAGGCCGGGTACATCAAGGCGACGCCGGCAGCCTCGTTCCGGACCCAGGGGCGGGGAGGCCGCGGCGTGGCCGGGCCCAAGCTGCGCGACGAGGACCTCGTCACCCGCATCATCCACACCACGGCCCACGCCTACCTGCTGCTCTTCTCGAACCGGGGCAAGGTCTACCGGCTCAAGGCCCATGAGGTTCCCCTCAAGGAGCGCACGGCCAAGGGCATGGCGGTGGTCAACCTGCTGCCGCTCGCCCCCGACGAGAAGATCCAGGCTGTCATCGACACCCGCGACTATCCCGAGGACCGCTACCTGTTCTTCGCCACCCGCAAGGGGCAGGTGAAGAAGACGCCGTTCTCCGAGTACGACAAGTCGCGGCGCGAGGGCTTCATCGCCATCAACCTGCACGACAACGACGAGCTCGTCCGGGTCATGCAGACCAACGGCGACGACGACATCTTCATGGTCAGCCGCAACGGCATGACCATCCGCTTCTCCGAGCAGGACGTGCGGCCCATGGGGCGCTCGGCGGCCGGCGTGCGGGGGATGAAGCTGAAGGATGGCAAGGACGACGAAGTGGTCTCGTGCGATGTCGCTCGAGACGACGCCGCCATCCTCATCGTCACCGATGCCGGCTTTGGCAAGCGGACCCAGCTCGACAAGTTCAATCGCCAGGGCCGCGGCGGCCAAGGCGTGCGGGGCATCAAGCTCACCGCTCGCCGGGGCTACGTGGTGTCCGCCTTCATGGTTGGCCTCGACGACGAGATCTTCGGGATCTCGAGCGGCGGCGTCACCATCCGCATGCCGGTGCGCGACATCAGCTCGCAGGGTCGCGATGCCACTGGCGTCAGGGTGATGAACCTTGACGACGGTCAGACGGTCGCCTCGGTGGCGCCCATCCTGGCGAGCGACGAAGACTCGGAGTAGCCCTAAGCCGCTCCCGCTGCGCTTCCCCTCGGCCTGTTCGAACGCGCCCGAGGGAGATCGCCCATGTCATCGCCGCCGCCGCCGCAGCGTTCTGGCACCACCCTTGGTCGCCAGGGCGACCAATCCTGGTGCCAGAACCCGAGATTCACTCGTCGGACGGGCGAGCGGGGGCAGGTGCTGCCCCTCGTCGCCCTGGTCATGGTGGCGGCCGGCATCGCCATGTGGTGGGTCGGCCGGGTCGGGGCGATCGTGGCCGACCGGGCCCAAGCCAGTGCGGCGGCCGATGCCGCCGCCTTGGCCGGCGCCGGTGCCGACGAGGCCGCGGCTCGGGCCCTGACCCGGCGCAACGGGGGCGTGGTCGTCAGCTACGAGACGGCGGGCAGCGATGTCCGGGTCCGGGTCCGGATCGGGCAGGTCTCGGCCAGCGCCCGAGCCCGTCGTTCTGATGGCGCGGGGGCCGGGGGCACAGCGCACGGGCTGGCGCCCGCCCTTCGGGCCGCCCTGGCCCGCGCCCAGCAGCTGCTGGGCCGGCCGGTGCCGATCGTCAGTGGCTACCGCTCCCCCGAGACGCAGGCCGCGCTCTGGTCACGCCGATCTGCCAACCCCTATCCCGTCGCCCCGCCCGGCACCTCGATGCACGAGCGAGGGCTCGCCATCGACGTACCGGCCGACTTCGTCGATCGCCTCTTGACCGTGGCGCCGCAGGTCGGTCTCTGCCATCCCTATCCCGACACCGACCCCATCCATTTCGAGGTCTGCCGGCGCTGAGCAAGGTGACGGTTCACGGGCCCGGATCCGGGGCACAGTACGCTCACCATGAGTGTGATCACGACCACGCGGACGACTGAGGCAGGGGCTCCACGCAACGAAGGCGGCCGCCCCGCCGTCCCTATGGGCCGCCGGGTTCGGGCCGTGGTCAAGCGCGTCGACCCCATCACGGTGCTGAAGTTCTCGGTGCTCTTCTACCTGAGCATGTTCGTGGTGGTGCTGGTGGCCGGCACCCTCCTGTGGTTCGGGGCCAGCTCGGCGGGCGCCATCCACAGCGTCGAGAAGTTCATCAAGGGCCTCTTCGCTCTCGACTCGTTCCACTTCCGCGGTCTGTCGATCCTCGAGGGCGCGGCCCTCGGCGGGTTCGTGATGGTGCTGCTCGGATCCGGCCTCAACGTGCTGATGGCGGTGCTCTACAACCTCATCAGCGACGTGGTCGGTGGGGTCGAAGTGCAGCTCCTTGAGGAGGAGCCCAGGCGTCGATCGGTCGTGTAGCCTCCTCGGGTTCCACGGGGCTATAGCTCAGTCGGTTAGAGCGCA
>JAUTXA010000005.1 GCA_030838265.1 Actinomycetota bacterium
GGACGTGGTCCTCCCACGTGCCGTTGATCTCGAGATAGCGCTGGGCGATGCCCTCCTCGCGCAGCTGCAGCTTCTCGGCCACCCGCCGGCTGGGCTGGTTGCGGGGGATGATGGCCACCTGCACCCGGTGCAGCGACAGGTCCTCGAAGGCGAAACGGAAGATGACGGCGACCGCTTCGGGTGTGTAGCCCATGCCGGCCTGGGACTCGTCGATCCAGTAGCCGCCGTAGGCGTTCTGGAAGGGGCCGCGCTGGATGCCGCTGAGGTTGATCTCACCGACCAGCTGGCTGCCGACGAAGATGCCGAACCCGTAGCCACCTCCGAGCTGGCGCTCGCGGTCGCGGGCTCCACAGCGGGCGGCGAAGGCGCGCCGGTCGGTGTTGACGTCGGGGTGGCCGGGCAAGGCCTTGGGCTCCCACTTGGTGAGCCAGTCGCGGCTGCGCGTCCTGACCGTCCGCCAGGCCTCGAAGTCGGCGACGGCCAGGGGCCGCAGGACGATGCGGCGACCGGCGAGCTCGGGCGTCGGCGTGGTGCGAATCATCGAGCGGCGCTCACTGCTTCGATGGTGGCGGGGTCCTCGAGCGACGAGAGGTCTCCCGGGTCCTTCCCCGTGGCCACGGCCCGCACGGCCCGTCGCAAGACTTTGGCATTGCGGGTCTTGGGCAGGGCGTCGGTGAACTTGACGGCCGACGGCCGGAACGACTTGCCGAGCTGCTCGGCGACCAGGTCGGCCAGCTCCTTCCGCAACTGCTCGGTCTCCTCCGTCCCCGGCGCCAGGACGACGTAGCCCCAGAGCACCTCACCCTTGACCTCGTCGGGAATGCCGACGGCGGCCGCTTCGATCACCGCCGGGTGCGAGACCAGCGCGGACTCGGCCTCGGCCGGCCCCAGGCGCTTGCCCGCCACCTTGATGGTGTCGTCGCTGCGCCCGTGGAGGAACCAGTCGCCGTCCTCGTCGATCGAGGCCCAGTCGCCGTGAACCCAGACATCGGGCCATCGGCTCCAGTAGGTCTCGATGTAGCGATCGGGGTCCTTGTAGAGACCGCGGGTCATCCCCGGCCAGGGCTTGGTGCACACCAGCTCACCGACGGCCTCTCGCAGTGGTTTGCCCTCGTCGTCGTAGACGTCGACCGCCATCCCGAGCGATGGTCCGCCCAGCGACATGGGCTTCAAGGGCTCGACCGGGTGGGGCGACAGGAAGCAGGCCCCCACCTCGGTGCCACCAGAGATGTTGATCACCGGGCAGCGGCCGCCGCCGACCACCTCGAAGTACCAGCGCCACGGTCCTTCGTTCCACGGCTCGCCCGTCGACCCGAGGATGCGCAGGGCCGACAGGTCGTGGGCCTTCACCGGCCCGTCGCCATGGGGCATCAGGGCCCGGATCAGGGTGGGGCTGATGCCGAGGATGGTGACGCGGTGGCGCTCGACGAACGCCCACAGCCGATCGGGCTCGGGCCAGTCGGGGGCGCCCTCGAACAGGGCGAGGGTGGCGCCGGCGGCCAAGGCGGCCGTGACCTCCCATGGCCCCATGATCCAGCCCATGTCGGTGAACCAGAAGAGGGTGTCATCAGCCCGGCAGTCGGTCTGGAAGGCACCCTCCTCGGCCACCTTCGCCAGCCAACCGCCATGGACGTGGACAGAGCCCTTGGGCCGGCCCGTCGTCCCCGATGTGTAGGCGATGAAGAGCGGGTGCTCGCTGTCGACCGGGCAGGCCTCGAAGGGCGTGGCCCCGTCATCGGACCGATCGCCGCCGTCGCGGGGAATGACGATGCGGGCCGTGACGGCCGGCAGCTTCCCCAGCGCCTCTTCGGCGACCGCCGCCATGTCGACCTTCTTGCCCCGTCGGAGCGTGACGTCGGCGTAGATGAGGCCCTTGGCCTCGGCATCGTCGAGGCGGCTGACGATGGCGTCGGCCCCGTACCCGCTGAAGAGGGGCAGGAACACGGCACCGAGCTTGGCCACCGCCAGCACCGCGGCGACAGTCTCCGGCACCATCGGCAGGTAGATGCCGACGCCGTCACCGTCGCCGATTCCCTCGCCTTGCAACTGGTGGGCCAGCGCATCGACACGACGGCGCAGCTCGGCGTAGGTCCAGCGCCTGACCTCGCCCTCCTCGCCCTCCCAGACGACAGCTGGCTTCTCGGGCGTGGCTTCGGCCCAGCGGTCGACACATGCCGACGCCAGGTTCAGCTTGCCGCCGATGAACCAGGTGGCCCACGGGATGCCGGCCGAGTCATCGAGCACCTGGGTGTACGGCGTCGAGAAGGGCAGGCCGAGAAAGCGGACCGTCTCGTCCCAGAACCACTCGGGCTCGTCGATGGACCGCCGTCGAAGCTCGTCGAACGAGCCGATGCCCTCGACCGCCATGAAGCGGCCGACGTTGGTGCGGGCCGGTTCGCTTGGGAACCAGACGGGCTCGGTCATCGCCCCCGACATTAGGGCGCCGAGACAATCCGCTTGCGCCCTTCACGTGGTCGCCCGATCATGGTGTCCCGCAGTCTCTAGAGAGGAGGGCCACTCGCGATGAGCTTCACGTCAATGGCGCCCCTCTCTCTGTCGCGCTGAGCGACTCGCCGGGCGCCTCCTTCCCTTCCCAGGAGACCCTCCCTTGCGCCCTGCCGAACCCAGCGACGACCACCTGTTTGAAAGCGACAACTTCGAAGCCGTCACCAAACCGGACCGCGTCCGATGGGACGACGACGAACCCGACGACGGCGAGACCACCTACCTCGGAGCCGAGCACGGACCCGACCCCGTGCCGCCATGGGTCATCACCGACGGCTTCGCCCGCCAGGCCGAGATCGGCCTGCTGAAGACGGGCAAGGAGGCCGAGGTCTTCCTGGTCGAGCGCACCCTCGGCGACGACCGCAACCTCCTGGCCTGCAAGCGCTACCGCTCGAATCAGCATCGGGCCTTTCGCAACGACGCCGCCTACCGCGCCGGGTGGGAGATGGTGCGGGGACGGGCCAAGCGGGCCATCGACAAGAAGACGCAGACGGGCATGGGCCTCAAGGCCGGCATCTGGGCGGCGTGGGAGTTCGAGCTCCTCGGCCTGCTGTGGTCGGCCGGGGTCCCCGTGCCCTACCCGGTGCAGATGCTCGGCCTCGAGATCATGATGCAGTACCTGGGCGACGACGACGGAGCCGCCTTCCGCTTGGTCGAGTCGCGGGCCTCGGGCGCTGTGCTCCGCGATCTGCACGACCAGGCCATCGAGATCTTCAAGGGCATCGCCCGCTGCGGCCTCGTCCACGCCGACCTGTCGCCCTACAACCTCCTGGTGTGGGACGACCGGCTCTGGGTCATCGACCTCCCCCAGGCCATGAAGCCCTTCCAGAACCCCAATGCCTTCGACTTCCTCCACCGCGATGTCACGAACGTCATCGGCTGGTTCGCCCGCAAGGGCATCGACACCGACCCCGAAGAGGTCTTCGCCGAGGTCCTGACCGAGCTGCTGGGAGTCGAGGCCGGGTAGCCGTCGCCGTTTTGGTGACCCGATCGGGGCCCAGGGACCCCGATCGGGTCACCAAAACCAGCCGTCCGCCCTAGCCCTCGAGCAGCGACATGACGAGGCCGTCGAGAATGTCGGACTCGGAGACGAGACAGGTGTCGAACTTGAAGTAGCGCATGATGGCCACGAGGACGATGGTGCCGCCGACGATGACGTCGGCGCGGGCCTCCTCGAGGCCGGGGTTGTGGATGCGGTCGGCGCGGGCTTCGGTGGCCAGCGTGCGGAACACGTCCTCGACGGCGTCGCGGGTGAGGACGAAGTGGTGGATGCGGTCGCGGTCGTAGGTCTGCAGACCGATCTCGACGGCGGCCACGGTGGTCACGGTGCCGGCCACACCGACGAGGCGGGGGGCGTCGAGCATGGCCGGGATGTCGCGGACCGTCTCCTCGAGCAGGTCGTGGACGAAGCCCAGGGCATTGGACAGTTCCTCCGGCCGGGGTGGGTCGGTGGCGAGGAACTTCTCGGTCATGCGGACGCAGCCGACGTCGAGTGAGCGGGTGCCGGTCGGCTGGTCGCGGCCGACGATGAGCTCGGTCGATCCCCCGCCGATGTCGACGACCAGATACGGCCCCTCGTCGGGGTTCAGCGTCGAGGTGGCCCCCCGGAACGAGAGGCTCCCCTCCTCGTCGCCCGAGATCAGCTCGGGGCGCGCGCCGACCGCGGCCTCAGCGGCGGCGAAGAAGTCATCCCGGTTGGACGCGTCGCGCGCCGCCGACGTGGCGGTCATGCGGACGCGGTCGACGCCGTGGGTGTCCATCACCGAGCGGAACTCGCGCAGCACGGCCACGGTGCGATCGATCGCCTCGGGCGCCAGCGCCCTGGTGGCGTCGACGCCTTGGCCCAGCCGGGTGATGCGCATGAGGCGCTCGAGGGTGCGGCCATCCTCGTCGGCCACGAGCAGGCGGGTCGAGTTGGTACCGCAGTCGATGGCCGCGACCGCCGTCACTCTCCGCCCTCCAACCGGTCCGCCACCCAGCGACCGACGGGGTCGTCTCCCCCCGCGAGGTGCCAGGCGTAGTGGGCGTGCAGGCACTTGACCCCAACTCGGGTGCCACCGACGCCGCCGGACGGGCGGGGCCCGATGTGGTCGGGGGGCACGGCGGCATCGCGCTCGGCCGCATAGCGAGCGTGGGCCTCGGCCACCGCCACCGGGTCGAGCGCGGCCTCGGACTGGCGAACACCGCCGCTCGCCTCGAGGCGACCGACAGCCTCGGCTTCAGGCCCGTCGAGCAGCCAGAAGAGCGTCGGCATCGGGGTGCCATCCCGCAGCAGCGGGTGGTTGCGGATGACGACGGGCCGCCCGTCAGTGGCGACGACCACGATCTCGTACTCACCGCCTGGGGGCCGGCCGAGCCGAGCCGCCACCTCCTGGTGCTGGGCCGGGGTGGCAGGAGTGGCGGGCGTCGTCACCCCCACGCCGCGAGCTCGTCGGCCGAGGCGAAGACCTGCGGGTCGCCGGGGCAGGGCACCTCGGCCACCAAGTCGGGGCGCTCCTGGGCGAGGAGGGCGACCGGGTCGTCGCCGCCGTGGTTCAGCAAGGGCCACACCTCGGCGTGGAGCAGCACGGGCCACGAGCGGCGGCCCTTATAGGTGGCGACGGCGACGGGCGCGGCGGTGGCCGACACCGCAATCCAGGCCGCGGCCGGCACCAACGGCTGGGTGGCCCACCCGACGACTGCCGCGGTGTGGCCCTCCCACGTCGCGGCCGCCAGCCCGGCGTGGAGCGACGTGGCCCGTCCCTCGGCCCAGCGGTTGTTGTGGACCTCGGTGATCCGCGCCGGCAGCACCGTCGACAGGTCGGTCGCCCCTGTCACCACGATGGTCTCGTCGAGCTCGGCGCTGGCCGCGGCATCGACCGCCCACGACACCAGGGGCTTGCCCCGGAAGGGACTGCGCAGCAGGGGCTGGTCATCACCGGTCGCCGACCCCGGGGCGCGCTGATCGGCCAGCACGATGGCGACCAGGCTCATCGCCAGACGACGGGGTACAGGGCGAACGTCCCGGCCAGGCCTTTGAGCACGGTCTCCTTGGGCTCGTCGAAGGTGAAGCCCGAGCCGGTGGCCAGCTCCTTCAACAGCGAGGAGACGAGGATCTCGCCCCCCTTGGCCTGGTCGGCGATGCGCGACGCGACGTTCACCGTCCGCCCGAGGAAGTCCTGGTCCTCGCGCACGACCTCGCCGGTGTGCAGGCCGATGCGCACCCGCAGCGGCTCGCTGGCGCCCGACGACGACCAGTCGTCGAGAGCCCGCTGCAGGTCGACGGCACATCCCAACGCCTTCCCGGCGCCGGCAAAGGCAACCATGAAGCCATCGCCTTGGAACTTGACCTCGTGCCCGCCACACCGCTCGACGTGCGAACGGACGATGCGGTTGTGCTCGACGAGGATGTCGCGGGCCGCGGCGTCGCCCAGGC
>JAUTXA010000072.1 GCA_030838265.1 Actinomycetota bacterium
GGCGGTACCGCCAGCGGCCCGGTGAGCTTCATGAAAGGTTTCGACGCCTTTGCCGGCGTGATCAAGAGCGGCGGCAAGACCCGACGCGCGGCCAAGATGGTCATCCTCAACGCCGATCACCCCGACATCGAGGACTTCATCTGGTGCAAGGCCATCGAGGAGCGCAAGGCCCGGGTCCTCTCGGCCGCCGGCTTCGACATGGACCTCGACGGCAAGGACAGCCACTCCACCCAGTACCAGAACGCCAACAACTCGGTACGGGTGACCGACGAGTTCATGCAGGCCGTGCTCGACGACGACGACTGGGATCTCAACGCCGTCAAGACCGGTGAGGCGGTCCGCACCGTCAAGGCCCGCGACCTGTTCCGCCAGATCGCCAAGGCCACGTGGGAGTGCGCGGATCCGGGCATGCAGTTCGACACCACCATCAACCGCTGGCACACGGCCCACAACAGCGGCCGCATCAACGGATCCAACCCCTGCAGCGAGTACATGCACATCGACAACTCGGCCTGCAATCTGGCCAGCCTCAACCTGCTGAAATTCCTCGAGACCGACGGCACCTTCGACGTCGAGGGCTTCAAGGCCGGCACCGAAGTGGTGTTCACGGCCCAGGAGATCCTCGTCGGCAATGCCGACTACCCGACCGAGAAGATCGCCGCCAACTCGCGACGCTTCCGCCAGCTCGGCATCGGCTACGCCAACCTCGGCGCCCTGCTCATGGCCCAGGGCTTCGCCTACGACAGCGACGACGGCCGGGCGTGGGCCGCCGCCATCACGGCGCTGCTCACCGGCGAGGCCTACGCCACGTCGGCCCGCACCGCGGCCCGCATGGGTCCGTTCGCGGGCTACACCGAGAACCGCGAGCACATGCTGCGGGTCCTCAAGATGCATCGCGACGAGACGGCCAAGATCGACGAGGAGCGGGTGCAGACGTCGCTGCTCGACGCCGCTCAAGAGGCCTGGGACACGGCGTGCGAGCTGGGCGAGCAGTACGGCGTCCGCAACTCGCAGGCTTCAGTCCTTGCTCCTACTGGAACCATCGGCCTGCTCATGGATTGCGACACCACCGGCGTCGAGCCCGATCTCGGCCTGGTGAAGATGAAGAAGCTGGTCGGCGGGGGCACGATGTCGATCGTCAACCAGACCGTGCCGCGTGCGCTGACCAAGCTCGGCTACTCCGACGAGCAGGTGAGCGACATCATCGCCTACATCGACGAGAACAAGACCATCGTCGGTGCCCCCCATCTGTCGGCTGATCACCTCTCGGTGTTCGCCTGCTCGATGGGCGACAACACCATCCATTACATGGGCCACATCCGCATGATGGGTGCCGTCCAGCCGTTCATCTCGGGCGCGATATCCAAGACTGTGAATTTGCCCGAAACGGCCACCATCGAGGATGTCGAGCAGCTCCACATCGATGCGTGGAAGCTCGGCATCAAGGCCGTCGCCATCTACCGCGACAACTGCAAGGTGGCCCAGCCGCTGTCGACGGTGAAGAAGGACGTGGCCATCGACATCGAGTCGCCCGAGGCCCACGACGCCGAGCTGGCGGTGAAGGTGGCCGCCCTCGAGGAGGCCCTCGAGCGCCAGACGATCCTGGTGAAGCAGCCCATCCGCGAGCGCCTGCCTCGGCGCCGGCGGTCGCAGACGTTCGCCTTCCGGGTGGCCGACTGCGAGGGCTACGTCACCGTCGGCGAGTACGACGACGGGCGGGCCGGCGAGGTGTTCATGAAGGTCTCGAAGCAGGGCTCGACCCTGGCCGGGATCATGGACGCCTTCTCCATCTCGGTGTCGCTCGGCCTCCAGCACGGTGTGCCCCTGCGTACCTACGTCGAGAAGTACACCAACATGCGCTTCGAGCCGGCAGGCATGACCGACGACCCCGATCTGCGGATCGCCTCGTCGCTGGTCGACTACATCTTCCGCCGGCTGGCGGTCGACTACCTGCCCGAGAACGAGCGCATCGAGCTCGGCATCCAGACGACGGGGGAGCGCATCCAGCCCACGTTGCCCGGGGTCGAGGAGGCTGCGACCGAGTCAAGTGGCATCGTCGACACCGAGCCCGTCGTCGATGTTCGGCCGGCGGCGACCGGGTCGGCGGCGGCCAAGCCGCTGAGCCACTCCGACGCTCCCTTCTGCATGCAGTGCGGGGTGCAGATGATCAGGGCCGGGTCGTGCCACGCCTGCCCGAGCTGCGGCAGCACCAGCGGCTGCTCTTAGAGCCGGACTCTGGCCGTGGTTCTCCGCACGCAGGTGCTGAGAATCACGGCCAAACCGAGGCCGACGAGGGTTTCTCGTCGGCCTCGGCCTCCACACGGTCAAGGTCGACGACCTCGTCGTCGACGTTGACCCGCTTGCGGTGCACTGAGCGACGCCAGCTCACGACAACGGCGATGAGGACGACGACGAGGACGAGCAGCGAAGCGCGCCCGACGATCTTCTCGAGCCGCAGATACGACGGCCCGGCCAGATACCCAACGACGACGAAGAGCGGGCCCCAGATCAATCCGCCCGCCGCGTTCCAGGCGAGGAAGCGGCGATAGGGCATCCGCGACACGCCGGCCATCGAGGGGACGAGGGCGCGCAGGACGCCGATGAACCGGCCCATGAAGATGGCCCGCCCACCCTTGCGCTCAAGGTAGGCCTCGGCCCGAAGCCAGCGTTCGTCGCCGATGCGCTGCCCAAGCCTGCTGGCCTTGAGTGTCGGACCAAACCGCCGGCCGATCTCGTAGCCGACCGAGTCGCCGATCACCGCGCCGAGGGCGGCCACGACCATCATGGCTGGCAAGCTCACTGAGCCTCGGTAGGCCAGGAACCCGCCAACCAGCAGGGCGGTCTCGCCCGGTATCACGAGCCCGACGAACGCCGCGGCCTCGAGAGCGGCCATCAGCCCCACGATGGCGTAGGCCCATCCGCTGGCCAGGCCCACCAGCGAGGTCATGAGGTTGGCCATGCCCTAAGCCTGCCCTGCTGGGCCTGACGAGAACATGAGACGCTCAATGTCGAGGCGCCGGCCACCGCCGTGGCCGTCGGGGCCACTTCTACGATGCCCCGGCGCGCGGTAACCTGGACGGAACGGCCTCCCGTCCGCAGCGTGGGCGGTGGAACCAGCCTGAAGCCCCAGGCTGCTCCGAGATGCCGAGGTGGGACGTCTTCCCGCCTAGCGAGAACAACGGGCGGGCGCAGGGAGCGCCCCATCTATGGACGACGCCATGCGTGCCACCGAGGACGCCATCTGGGCCAGCCTCGAGGGCGGCGCAACAGCCGAACAGCTGGCCTTGCTCGAGGGCGATCCGGTCGCGCACCAACGGGTGCTCGAGTACCTGATCGACGACGCCGAGGATCGCCTGGAGGCCGTCCTGCGCCTGGGAGGCCCCGAGCGCGATCAGGTGGTGGCCGACGTCGAGGACGAGCTCGATCGGCTCGACGCCGCCTACGACCGCCTCGTCCCGCCACCCCCCGTCGTCGAGGAGGAGCTGCGCCCCGGGCTGATCGCCGAGCCTCGTGGTCGGGTGCGGCTCCAGGCCTCGTGGTCGGCCGGTCAGGTGGTGGTGTGGGGTGGTGGCCCGGGTGCCACGCCCGAGAACATCGACCAGCTGGCCGACCGGCTCGAGGCCATCGGCGGCCCCGCCTTGGGCTGGAACCAGCATCGTCCCGTTGTGCTGCCCGATGGCGGCAAGGCCGACGCCCTGTCGATCCCGATGGCCGAGGCGTTGGGATGGTTGGCGGCGGTGGGAGCAGACACCACCTCCGAGAACGTGGGGGCCAGCGTGCTGTGGTTGGGTCGTACCGCCCTCGAAGCCGTCCGCCTCGTCGCCCTCGGTCGGGTGGTGCCCAGCCTGGCCAGCGATCGACGTCCGGATGGTCGGGCCACCGACCTCAGGGTGCGATGGAAGCCGGCGCTCATCGACGAGGCCATGGTCAACCAGCTCTCTCGCTCGATGCCGGGCCCGGTGACGGCGCTGGCCCGCAACGAGGCCCGGGTCGTCACCCTCGACGTCATGGCCGCCGTGGTCGACGCCATCGTGACCAACGTCCGCCTCGAGCTGCCGGCCCCGCCTCCGACCACCCGCACCGCGCCCGCCGTGGCCGAGGCCGTGGTCACCCGCCTCGACGGCTCGGTGTTCCAGGCCCCCCACGCTGCGGCGTCCGAGGTGTCGACTCGGCTCGAGCGCTGGGCCAAGCCGGTGGTCGGCGTCAGCCGGGCTCGCCTGGTCGTGCAGCTCGATCCTCCCGACAAGGGCGACGCCTGGTTCCTCCGGGTGCTCGGGCCCGCGGTCGAAGGGTTGCTCGACATCGAGCTGGCCCTGGCCGACAGCCGGGCGACCAAGCGCCTAGCCGACGAACTCGTCCGCCTCGAGCGCCTCTTCCCGCCGTTGCTGCGGCCCGGCGCCCAGCGCCGCGGCCAGGTGTACCTGAGCCAGGCCGAGGCCTGGGAGCTCATGACCGAGCTTGGCCAGGCCCTCGAGGCGGCCGGCTTCGAGGTCCGCGTGCCCGCCCTGTCGAGGCGCAAGCCCTCGCCCGGGCTGCGGCTCTTCACCGAGCCCGCCGGCGACAGCGTCGTCGGGGCCAACCAGCTCAGCAACGTGCGCTGGTCGGCCGTGTTCGACGACGTCGAGCTCACGGCGGCCGAGATCGCCCGTCTCGCCACCGAGGCTCGCCCCCTCGTCCGCTCTCGCGGGCAATGGGTCGAGCTCGACAAGGCCGACCTCAAGGAGGCGGCGGCCGCCCTGGCCGAGCGGGCCTCGACCAAGACCCTCACCGGCGCCGAGATCCTCCGTCACGCCGTTGGCCTCGAGGGCTCGGCGCTGGCCGGCGGCCTCACCGTCGAGGGCGCGGGCTGGGCCACCGACCTGCTGGCCAAAGCCGAGGCCGTCTCGCGCGATCCCGTCACCCACCCCGAGGGCTTCGTCGGTGAGTTGCGGGCCTATCAGGCCGAGGCTTTGGCCTGGCTCGTCTACCTCGACGCCGTCGAGCTGGGTGGCTGCTTGGCCCTCGACATGGGCTTGGGCAAGACCCCGACCGTGCTGGCCCACCTGGCCCGCACCGCGGGTCACGGCTCGGCCCTCGTCATTGCCCCGCCCGCCGTCGTCGGCAACTGGGCGGCCGAGGCGGCCCGCTTCACCCCTGGCTTGCGCGTCGTCGTGCACCACGGCGCGTCGCGCGCGTCGGCCGACGAGCTGGCCGCCGAGGTCGACGGAGCCGATGTGGTCATCACCACCTACGGCACCGCGGTGCGCGACGTCGAGAGCCTGGCCGCCCAGACCTGGGACCGGGTCGTGCTCGACGAGGCCCAAGCCATCAAGAACCCGGCCAACGAGACGTCGCAACAGCTGCGCCGCATCCCTGCGCGCTCGCGTCTGGCTCTCACCGGCACGCCGATCGAGAACGGCCTCGGCGATCTCTGGGCCATCCTCGACTTCACCAATCCCGGGCTCGTGGGTTCTCGCCCGTCGTTCATCGCCCAGCTCTCGGGCGAGGGTGAGGCCGCTCTGCGCGCTCTCAACGGCATCCTCGTCTTCCGCCGCACCAAGGCCGAGCCCGCCGTCGCCGCCGAGCTGCCCGACCGCATCGACGAGCTCGACCACTGCACCATGACCCCCGAGCAGATCGGTCTCTATCAGGCCGTCCTCGATGGTCTGGTCGCCGACCCGGCCATCGGCGCCGAGCCCAAGCAGGGCGCCATCCTGGCCGCCATCACCGCCCTCAAGCAGATCTGCAACCATCCCGCCGCCTACCAGGACGACGGCCGTCCGCTCGCCGGTCGGTCGGGCAAGCTCAGCCGCCTCGAGGAGATCGTCGAGGCCGTGTTCGCGGCGGGCGAGCGCATCCTCGTCTTCACCCACTTCGCGGAGTGGGGCAAGAAGCTGGCCGATCACCTGACGGCGACCACCGGAGTCAACATCGCCTGCTACCACGGCGGTCTGGCTCGCGGTCCCCGCGACCACTTGGTCGCCGAGTTCCAGAACGGTGAGGGGCCCGGGGCGTTGGTGCTCTCGCTCAAGGCCGGTGGGACGGGCCTCAACCTCACGGCTGCCAGCCACGTGGTGCTCTACGACCGCTGGTGGAACCCGGCGGTCGAGGACCAGGCCCGGGACCGAGCCTGGCGCATCGGTCAGACCCGAACCGTCGTGTCCCACCGCCTGGTGTGTCCGGGCACCGTCGACGAACGGGTCGAGGAGGTCGTGGCCGGCAAGCGCCACATCGCCGACCTCGTTCTGCCCAAGTCGAGCTCGCTGGCCTCCCTCGATGCCGACCAGCTCCGCATCGCCCTTGGCCTCCGCCCCGACACCCTGCTCACCGAGGAGGACGAGTGACCGATCGCAAGCGCAAGCCCCAGCAGGGCCGCCGCCGTCCGGCCAAGAAGGCCAAGCCCGCCGACCTGTGGGCCCCGGTGCCCGAGCTGCCCCCGCCCGCCCCTATCGCTCCGGCCTCTGACCCGACGGCCCTGTTGCGCTCGCTGGGCGATCCGCCCTTGCAAGGACAAGGCGCGGTGGCCGGTCACTACATCGGGGCCTTCGTCGAGCGGGCAGCGGGGCTGGCCACCGCCCTGGCCGCCGCCGCTGGCCTGCTGGCGTCAGCGGATGCCGCTGAGGACGCCGCTTAGCCACTGACCGACGACGGCCTCGTCGGTGGGAGTGGCCAGCGAACGGTGAGCCGCCTCTACCCCTGCCGCCCCGATGCGCTCGATGCGGTCGTCGAGGAGGGCGGCGACGAAGCCGGGGGTGAACTCGGGATGGGCCTGGAGGCCGACCATCGAGCCCAGCTCGAACATGGCGATGGGACAGTGATCGGTCCGGGCCAGCAGGGTGGCGCCGTCCGGGAGGGAGGTGACCTGGTCCTGATGCATGAAGAGGAGGTTCGGACGGACGAGCGCCGGATCCATCCACCGCGGCTCGACCACCACATCGAGCTGGTGGACGCCGGCTCCCCACCCACCCGGCGCTTTCTCGACCGTGCCCCCGAGGGCCCGGGCCAGGACCTGATGACCGAAGCAGATCCCCACGAACGGCGAACCCTGGTCATGGATCTCACGCACGAAGCCAGAGAGGTTGGCGATCCACTCCTCGTCGTCGTAGGCCGAGGCGCGCGACCCCGTACACACCCACGCGTCGCAGTCCTTGGGCGACGCCGGGACGTGGCCGCCGTAGAGGTCGTAGGAGATGAGCTCGGCGTCGGGCAGCGGCCCCGCCAGCAGGCCGCCGAACATCTCCGGGAAGCCACCGGCGATGGGCCGGAGCTTCTCGGCGATCACATCGCATTCGAGCAGGCCGATGCGCATGCTCACTCGGGCGTGACGTAGGCCGCGGTGATGCCGCCGTCCACGAGGAAGTCGGAGCCAGTGATGAACGACGACTCGTCGGACGCGAGGAAGAGGGCAGCCTGGGCCACCTCGCGGGCCTCACCGAAGCGGCCCATGGGAATGTGGACGAGACGGCGCTGCCGCTTGGCCTCGGTGTCGAGGAACTTCATGAGCATCTCGGTGCGCAGCGGCCCCGGGCACAACGCGTTGACGCGGATGTTCTCGCGGGCGTGGATGACGGCCAGCTCACGGGTGAGGGCCAGCACCGCCCCTTTGCTGGCCGTGTAGGCCACCTGCGGCGTGGCCGCCCCCATGACGGCCACGAACGAGGCGGTGTTGATGATCGAGCCGCCTCCGGCGCGGCGCAGAGCAGGGATGCCGTACTTGCAACCGAGGAAGACGCCTTTGGCGTTCACGTTCATCGTCAGGTCCCACGTGGCCTCGTCGGTGGCCATAGCGTCGTCGTCGCTCGAGATCATCACGCCGGCGTTGTTGAAGAGCACGTCGAGCCGCCCGTGGGTCGACTCGGCAAAGGCGACCATGGCTTCGCAGTCGGCGGCCCGGGACACGTCGGCCTGGAACGTCGACGAGGCGCCTCCGTCCTTCGAGACCAAGGCTGATGTCTCGGACGCGGCGTCGCCGTTGAGGTCGACGGCCACGACCGTGGCCCCTTCCCTGGCGAAGAGCAGTGACGACTCCCGGCCGATGCCGCTCCCCGCGCCCGTGATGAGCACGACCTTCTCCGCCAGCCTCATCCGTGTCCCGTCCGCTCCATCGCCCTTGGCCTAGATGCGCTCGAAGTAGCGCCGCCGCTCCCAATCGGTGACGGTAGAGTCGAAGGCAGCCTGCTCGGTCCGGAAGAAGTGGGCATAGTGCTCGACCACCTCGGGGCCGAAGGCGTCCTTGGCGAACGGGCTGCTGGCGAAGACCTCGGTGGCTTCTCGCAGGGTGGTCGGGAGGCGCTCGAGGTCGGCCGCGCCGTAGACATCGCCGTCGAAGGGCGGGGCCAGCTCGGTGCGGTGGGCGATGCCGTCGATGCCGGCCGCGACCAGGGCGGCAAGAGCTAGATACGGGTTGCAGTCGGCGCCCGGGATGCGGCACTCGATCCTGAGGCTCTGGTCGTGGCCGACGAGACGGAAGCCTGCGGTGCGGTTGTCGTAGCTCCAGGCCAGCCGGGTCGGGGCCCACGATCCGTCGACGAAGCGCTTGTAGGAGTTCACCGTCGGAGCGAGCAGCACCATGACGTCGCGGGCATGATCGAGGCAGCCGGCCAGGAACCAGCGCAGCTCGTCGGAGCCGCTGATCCCACCGACCCCAAGGTCGCGGTCGCCGGCGAAGGCGTTGGTGCCGTCGCGCCACAGGCTGATGTGGATGTGGCAGCTCGACCCAGCTCGGTCGGCGGCGTATTTCGCCATGAAGGTTACGCTCAGCCCCTGACGATCGGCCGTCTCCTTGAGACACTGCTTGAACAGGACGTGGCGGTCGGCCATCCCGACGATGTCGGCGTAACGGACGTTGAGCTCGTGCTGGCCCAGGCCCCACTCGCCTTTCGAGCTCTCGACCGGCACCCCCGAGCGGCTCAGGTGCCTACGCACAGCGGCGTGGAAGGGCTCGGTGCGCGTCCCTTGCAGCAGCTGGTAGTCCTCGAGGTACCAGCCGGCGGGCTCGGCCCCGCCAAAGCTGCTCTTGGCGCTGTCGCGATAGGTCGAGGCGAAGAGGTAGTGCTCGAGCTCGGTTGCGGCCATAGCGGTGAAGCCGTGGGTCGACAGGTTGGCGACCTGCCGGCGCAGCACGCTGCGGGGCGCCACCTCGGCCCGCGTGCCGCTGCGCTCGTCGTGGACGTCGCACAGGACGATGGCCGACTTGTCGAGCCAGTCGGCCCGCCGCAGGGTGGCCAGGTCGGGGACGAGGTGGACGTCGCCGTAGCCCTGATCCCAGCTGGCGAACTCGTAGCCGGCGACGGGCTCCATCTCCATGTCGACAGTCAGCAGGTAGTCGCACGCGTGGGTGCCCTCGGTGGCGACCGACTCGAGGAAGAAGGAAGCGTCGAAGCGCTTCCCGCACAGGCGACCGTAGGAGTCGGTGAACCCGACGACCACCGTCTCGATGTCGCCCGCGGTGGTGAGGAGCTGCAGCTCGTCGATGGTCAGCACTGCGACCAACGGTAGGCCGGTCGCCCCATCGGCGCAGCCTCCGAGTCGCGCATCGAGCGCCTACCAAGAAATCTGGCCAAGATTGTCGATCTCGCGAGTCGCCGTTCGTCGTAGGGACGACAGCGGCGAGAGACGCCGCCAACCGGAGGTCCCACATGCGCTACATGTTCCTTATCTACGGCGAAGAGCCCTCGACTGACGCTCCCCCCAACCCCGAGGACTTTCAGGGCGTGATGGACGCCTACAACAACTTCACCAAGGAGGTCGCCGACGCCGGGGTCCTGCTCGCCGGTGATGCCCTGAACGGCATCGCCACCGCCACCACCGTCCAGGTCCGCGACGGCAAGACCCTCACCACCGACGGCCCCTTCGCCGAGACCAAGGAGACCCTCGGTGGCTTCTACATGATCGAGTGCAAGGACCTCGACGACGCCATCGCCTGGGCCGCCAAGCTCCCCGGCTCGTGGCACGGCAAGGTCGAGATCCGCCCGGTCATGGAGTTCGACTGATCGCTCCGTCCGCCACCGACGTCGGCGACATCTTCCGCCGGGAGTCGGGTCGAGCGGTTGCCACCCTGATCCGCCTCCTCGGTGACTTCGACCTCGCCGAGGAGGCGGTGCAGGACGCCTTCGTGGTGGCCCTCGAGCGCTGGCCCGCCGACGGCGTGCCCGCCAACCCCGGGGGGTGGATCACGACGACCGCCCGCAACCGGGCCCTCGACCGCGTACGGAGGGAAGGGAAGCGAGGGGCGAAGGAGGTGGCGGCCGCCTTCGAGGCTGACCAGGGCGACGATGACCGCGTGCCCGACGGCTACCGCTCGGCGGTGAGTGACGACCGGTTGCGGCTGATCTTCACCTGTTGCCACCCCGCCTTGGCAACCGAGGCCCAGGTGGCGCTCACCCTTCGCACCCTGGGCGGCTTGGCGACGGCCGAGGTGGCCCGGGCCTTCTTGTTGCCGGAGGCGACCATGGCCCAACGTCTGGTGCGGGCCAAGCGCAAGATCCGCGAGGCCCGCATCCCTTACGTGGTGCCCGCCGACCACCTGTTGCCCGATCGGCTGGGCCCGGTGCTGGCCACCATCTACCTGATCTTCAACGAGGGGTACAGCGCCACATCCGACGAGGGCCTGCTGCGGGTCGATCTGGCGGATGAGGCCGTCCGCCTGGCCACCCTCGTCACCGTGTTGCTGCCCGACGAGCCCGAGGCTTGGGGCCTGCTCGCCCTGCTCTGTCTCCAGCACTCGCGCCGGGCCGCTCGCCTCGACGAGGCCGGCGACCTTGTCCTGCTCGAGGATCAAGACCGCACGCGATGGGACGGAGGCGACATCACCTCTGGGCTGGCCGCCCTCGACCACGCCCTTCGCTTTCGCCGGCGAGGCCCCTTCCAGGTGCAGGCCGCCATCGCCGCCGTGCACGCCCAGTGCCCGTCGTGGGACGAGACCGACTGGGTCGAGATCGCCGCCCTCTACGGGGCCCTGGCTGCCCTCCAGCCCTCGCCGGTCGTCGAGCTGAATCGCGCCGTGGCGGTGTCGATGGTCGCCGGGCCCGACGAGGGCCTCGCCATCTGCGAGCCCTTGGCCGAGGCCCTCGACGGCTACTACCTGTTCCATGCCATGCGGGCCGACTTCTTTCGCCGCCTCGACCGGATGGACGAGGCGGCCGCCGCCTACGACCGCGCCCTCGCCGTGGTCAGCAACCCTGTCGAGCGACGCTTCCTCGAACGGAGGCGGGCGGCGGTAGGGTCGCCCCATGAGCACTGAGGAGGGCATCGAGCGCATCCTGGTCGTCGTCGCCCATCCCGATGACGTCGACTTCGGCAGCGCGGGTGCCATCGCGACGTGGACCGACGGCGGCGTCGAGGTCAGCTACTGCATCGTGACCGACGGCGATGCCGGTGGCTTCGATCCCGCCGTGCCACGAAGTGAGATCGCCGGCATCCGGCGGGCCGAGCAGACGGCGGCGGCCAAGGAAGTAGGGGTGAGCGATCTCTACTTCCTCGGGTACCCCGACGGCCGGCTGACCGTCACCATCGAGCTGCGACGAGACATCTCGCGGGTGATCCGCCAGGTGCGGCCGCAACGGGTGGTGTGCCAAGCGCCGGAGCGGAACTGGGAGCGCATCTACGCCAGCCACCCCGACCACATGGCGGCGGGCGAGGCCGCACTCTGCGCCGTCTATCCCGATGCCCGCAACCCCTTCGCCCATCCCGAGCTGGCGGCCGAGGGACTCGAGGCCCACACGGTCCCCGAGGTGTGGGTGCAAGGGGGCAAGGCTCCGAATCGCTATGTCGACGTGACCGACGTGTTCGACCGCAAGATCGCCGCCCTTCGCTGCCACGTCAGCCAGCTGACCGACCCCGATGCCATCGATGAGCGCATGCGGATGTGGGGCGGGGCCAATGCTGCGGCTGGAGGATTGCCCGAGGGCCGACTGGCCGAGTCGTACCAGGTGATCAGCACGGCCTGAGGGTCTCACCGCGGCGGTCGTTACGGGTTGTCGCCGCCCCAGAAGCCGATGATCTTCCAGCCCTCGTCGGGAAAGCCGACGGCCTCGGCCACCTTGGCCGACGCCGTGTTGGCGGGATCGTGGAGGTAGGTCGGCACGGCGCCGTCGTCGAGCACGCGGCGCGCCGCCTGGGCGACGAGGCGACGGGCCAGGCCCTTGCCCCTCTGCGCCGCGTCGGTGCCGACCGAGAGCTCGTGGCCCCATTGGTCGTGCATCTTGCGGCCGACCCCGGCTGCGTAGTTGCCGTCGGTGTCCCAAGCGACCAGAACGTCGCCGTTGAACGGCTTCAACCAGCCCGGGACGCGGGAGTCTTGGCGCGACACCCACTCGCCGGTGTCGGGCAGGTCGACGGGCTGGGCGCACCAGCGAAAGATGCCCGAGCCGAGTCGGCCCTCGGCCCGTCCCAGGAGGCCGGCCAGCCGGGGGCTCAGCCGGTCGAGGTCGTCGTCGGGCCCGAGCGCCTCGACGACCTGGGAGACGAGGTCGGGGGGGACGGACAGCACAGTGCCTTCGGGAGTTGCGACTCCCGCCACGGGGCGGACGAGTCCGTCCCAACCCCGCTCCTGGCGACGATGCGAGCCGACGACGGTGACCCCGACGCGGGGCGGCGGCCACGCGCCGAGCCAGTCCGTCAGGTGGGCGACGAGGCGCGCCTTCGGTTCCACGGCCACAGGCTGCCAGAATGCGGCCATGCGCTTTGCCTTCAAGACCTCACCCCAGAACACGACGTGGAAAGACATGCTCGACGTGTGGAGGGCGGCCGACGACATCGACGTCTTCGAGTCGGGCTGGACCTTCGACCACTTCTACCCGATCTTCAGCGACCCGACGGGCCCGTGCATGGAGGGCTGGGTCACGTTGACGGCGCTGGCTCAGGCCACCCAGCGACTCAGGGTTGGCGTGCTGGTGACGGGGATCGTGTACCGGCATCCCGCCCTCCTGGCCAACATGGCGGCCACCCTCGACATCGTCTCCAACGGCCGTCTCGAGCTGGGGATCGGGGCGGGATGGAACGAGGAGGAGTGCAAGGCCTACGGCATCGAGCTGGGCTCGCTCAAGGAGCGCTTCGACCGCTTCGACGAGGCGTGCCAGGTCATCATCGGCCTCCTCACCCAGACGACGACGACCTTCGACGGCACCTACTTCCAGTTGAAGGACGCCCGGTGTGAGCCCAAGGCGGTGCAAAGCCCACACCCGCCCATCTGCATCGGCGGTGGGGGAGAGAAGCGGACCTTGCGGGCCGTGGCTCGCTACGCCGAGCACTGGAACGTCCCGGGCGGCTCGGTCGAGGACTTCAGCCACAAGCTCGACGTCCTCAAGGGTCACTGCGCCGATGCAGGCCGCGATGCCGGAGAGATCACGACCTCGACCCACCTGCGCCTTGGTGACGACGGCGACCCTGGCCCCGTCGTCGAGCAGGCCGCCGCCTTCGCCGAGGCGGGGATGGACCTGGGCATCGTCTACCTGCCGCCGCCCCACAAGGCAGGCGTCCTCGAGCCTTTGGCCACCGCCCTCTCGGCCCTGCGCTCCTGATGCCCGACTACGCCGATGAGACCACCACCGAGCTTGAGCGCAAGGTCAAGACGATGCGCTGGGTCTGCGTGGTCGAGACCGTCTCGTACTGCGTGCTGCTCGGGCTCTGGATCGCGGGCAGCCGTCTCGGAGTACAGCTCGCCGGGTCATTGCACGGCACCATCTTCCTCGCCTTCGCGGCGATGACGTTTGGCCTCATGAAGCCGCTGGGGTGGACGTGGAGGTTCCTCGCCGCCGCCTTGCTGACTGGGCCTATCGGCTCGCTCATCGTCCTCCAGCGACTCCGCCAGCCCGTCCCGTCTGCGGTTGGCGTGCGCGCCGCGGCGTGAGCTCCACCCTCCCGGCGTCGTGGTACTCCGACGCCACGGTGTGGGAACGGGAGCGCCGAGGTGTGTTTGCGAAGGAGTGGGTGCTGGTGGCGCGGCGGGACCAGCTCTCGCAGCCCGGGTCGTACGTGGCCACCGACGTGGTCGGTTTCCCCATCGTGGTGGTGGCGGGTGCCGACGGTGAGCTACGAGGCTTCCACAACGTGTGCCGGCACCGGGCCGGCCCTTTGGTCTACGACGGCGAGGGAAGCCTGCAGCGCTTTGTGTGCCGCTATCACGGATGGGCGTACGGCCTCGACGGCGCCCTGCTGAACGCCCGCGACTTCGGCGACGACCCTGGGCTCGAGCCTGTCTGCTTGGGCTTGTTGGCCGTCAGCGTCGACGAGTGGGCCGGGCTCGTCTTCGTCAATCTGGCTCCCGACGGT
>JAUTXA010000088.1 GCA_030838265.1 Actinomycetota bacterium
GCCGTCGACCTCGGGAACCCCCACCATTGGCAACGGGTCGTTCTCGTCCCTCGTCGTCCAAGCCAACCAGGCCGGCCTCGCTCCGGCGCCGAAGGTGACCAGCGGGTCTACCGGCGCGGTACGCGCCGTCGCCGCTTCAGGCCCGACGTCGCGCATCCCGGCTGCCAGCTTCGGAGCGCCCACCACCGACCACCGGGTTTCCTCGCCGAAGGTGACATCACCGATCACCCTGCTGGCCAGTGCCGGGCTGTTTCCCGTCACCGACCCGACGTCCCATCTCGGCGACGCATCCCGCTCCGCCACCTCGACGGCGCCGCCCAGGGTGACCGACACGATCCTGGCCGAGCCCCCGACCGTGGCGCCGCCGGCGGCGGGCGAGCAGGACGACGACGAGGCCATCGAGCCCAGCCGGGGCCACGACGGCGACGGCGACAACGCTGACGTCGACGGCGACGACGACGACGCCCTGCGTGTCGCCATCCGCCACGCCGTGAACCGAGCGGTGCACAACCTGTCCCACCAGCCGAACGCCTTGCCCGCCGCCGCGCACCGGCCCGTGCCCGCCGAGGTCAAGGCGCGGGGCCGAGGGCGATTCCTGCCCCACTTCAGGTCGGCGGGCGGCCGGCACCACCACCATTGAGCGAGATCGAAGATCCCCATCCGGAGCTTGACCTCAGCGTCCAAGAGTTGATCTACGCCGGGCTCGAGGCGGTCGAGGCCGCCATCTCGATCGACCTGTGCGCGTACCTCCACGTGTCGGGTGACTTCGGCCCGCAGCTCTTCCTCTCCTCACCGAACCTGTCGAACCTGTCGCCCGCGGTGGCCTTCGACTTGTTCAGCGGCCTGCGCGACGCCCTCGACTGGGCGGCGCTGAACGCCACCGAGCCCGGCATCGAGCAGACCTGCGTGCTGGCGGGCTACGAGTCGGTGACGGTTGCCACTGCCGGCCCCATCTCCCGTGGCCTCTTCGCAGTTGGCCGCACCGCCCGGCCCCTCCTCGACCAGGAGCGCCACGTTGCCACCCGGTTGTGCTCGGCCCTGGGGAACGCGTGCCACCGGCTCGAGGCGGCCGTCACCTCGGTCCGCCTCCAGGGCGTGGCCGAGCCTCCGCCCTCGTCGTAGGGCGGCGTCCGTCCCCTACCGGACGGGCGCAGGCAGCTCGAGGGCTGCGGCCCGAGCCGATGGCTTGTAGGCGGTGGCCTCCACACGCCCGGCCGCGCCGTCGACCAGGAGGGGCGCGCCCTCGTTCGAGATGCACAGCGTGCCGGTGGGCGCGTTGGGCTGCGGGTGACGAGGGCTGCTCACCAGGCAGGTCGCTTCGGCCCCGGCGACGCGGCGATGAGTGACGTCGAAGCGGTACGCGTCGCGCTGGCTCGACAGCCGCTCGACCGTGGCCTTGATCTCGTCCGGGGTGAAGGCGCCAACCGTCACCGGCGCGTCGGTGGCCCGCTCGCAGCTCCAGCGGCCGACCCGGCGGGCGCACGAGAACGAGCCGTCACCGTTCACGATCAGGGTGCGGACGATCTGGTCCGCGCCTGTCCCCGACGCCTCGTCGACCCGCTTCGACGGAGGGAGCTGGATGAGGGTCGCGGTGGTGCCGTCCCCGGTCCGATAGGTCACGGTGAAGCGGTGGCCAACGGCGCCGGCGGCCCGGGCGAGGAGGTCCTGCACCTCGACCGGGAGCCCGGCGCGCCTGGCGACCTCTCGAGCCTGGGCCGCCCGGGTGCGGGCCGTCTTCTCGATGGCCGAGGGGTGGTGGGAGCCCGTTTGGATGACGACGACGGCGACCACGACGGCCACTGCCGGCCCGGCCACCGCCAGCAGGAGGCGGCGAAGGGGCCGTCGCATGGGCGGGAAACTAGATTCGGGCCATGACCGTCACCCAATCCCCGGGCGCCCTGACCGACGAAGAGGTTCGCGACCAGGTCGTCGCCTGGCTGCGGGAGAACCTGCCGGCCGACTGGGTGAAGGCGATCGACGAAGGCGATGAAGAGGCCTTCCGGATGGCGCGCGCAGGCGTTGACTACAACGACTGGTGCCGGCGCCTCGGTGAGGCAGGCTGGGCCACGCCGACCTGGCCGCAGGAGTACGGCGGCGCCGGCCTCGACCCGTCCCAGGCCAAGATCGTCAACGACGAGCTCAACAAGTACCGGGTGCATCGCTCGTTCAACGTCATCGGTATCGGGATGGGCGGGCCCACCCTGCTGCAGTGGGGGACCGACGAGCAGCGCCGGCAGTGGCTGCCCCCGATGAACCAGCACCGCGAGATCTGGTGCCAGCTCTTCAGCGAGCCCGGCGCCGGCTCCGATGTGGCCGGTCTGGCCACCCGGGCCGTGCGCGATGGCGACGAGTGGATTGTCAACGGCCAGAAGGTCTGGACGACCCTCGCCCACATCGCCCGCTGGGGGATGCTCGTGGCTCGCACCGACCCCGACCTGCCCAAGCACAAGGGCATGACCTACTTCATCGTCGACATGCACTCGCCCGGCGTCGAGGTCCGTCCCCTGAAGCAGATCACCGGCGACGCCGAGTTCAACGAGGTCTTCTTCGCCGACGTGCGCATCCCCGATGCCAACCGGGTGGGCGACGTCGGGGCTGGGTGGTCGGTCGCGACCGAGACGCTGATGAACGAGCGCGTCGCCCTCTCGGGCGCCGGCTCCACCGGCGGGGCCAACGTGGGCGGCGGGCCGGTCGACGACCTCGTCGCCGCGGCCAAGTCGTCGGGGGCGTGGGACGACCTCGTCCTCCGCGACCGCCTGGTGCAGGCCGTGATCGAGGGCCGGCTGGTGAAGATCTCGAACTTCAGGGCCGCCGCCGCTCGGCGGGGAGGCAAGCGGGCCGGGCCCGAGGGCTCGATCACCAAGCTGTTCCAGGCCGAGTACAACCAGCGCCTCCAGAACCTGGCCGTCGACCTGCTCGGCGCGTCGGGAATGGCGTGGGCCGGGGCCGACGACCAGGCCGGTGCCGGGGCGACCGTCCGCGGCTTCTTGCGCTCTCGGGCCAACACGATCGAGGGCGGCACCTCCGAGGTGATGCGCAACATCCTCGGTGAGCGCGTCCTCGGCCTCCCCAAGGAGCCCTCGGTCGACAAGGACATCCCCTGGAAGGACGTCAAGCGCAACGCCTGAGCCGGCAAGCCGCGCCGCCGCTCGACTACGCCCTAGCCCCGCCTGGACTTCTGTCGCGTTCGCCGGAACTAGTCATGGCAGCGCGACAGAGTTGCGCTACCGGCGGCCCTCGGTGGTGGCTTCGGACGGACGGCCAGAGTCGACGGAGGTATCGGCGTCGGTGCCTCGCACCGAACCGCGGGTGGCTGAGGAGAGATCGTCGCCGAGGAGCGCCTCGAACAGCGATCGGAAGTGGACCATGCCCTTGCGTCGGTCTTCGGTGGTGACCTGGCCGCCGGTGTCCGCCACGGCGATGCGGTGGGCGGCGCGATAGTCCTCGACGAGCTGGGGGTGGTCGACGGAGACAAACTCGCTGCGGTCGTCGAAGCTCTCGATCGGGTAGCCGCACTCCCGCATGACGCGGGTGACGAGGACGTCGGCCTCCTGGACTGAATCAGCGGGCGCATCGACGAAGCGGGCCTGGATCTCCTGCCAACGCTCGGCGTAGCGGCGCTGCTCGTCGGGCGACAGCGTCTTGATCTCGAAGCCGTCGCGCCGCTCGGCCCGGCGGGCCAGCTCGGCCTCTCCGTCCTTCTTGGACGAGGCGCCATCGAGCGTTCGGTCGTACTCGGGTCCGAAGCGGCTGCGCAGGCGGCGCGAACGGCTCTTGGTGACGGCGGCGGCCACGGCAGCAACGACGACGAGCACGACGGCGACGGCGAACAGAGCCCAGACCAGAACAGACATTGCACTCCTCCTGAGACGAAGCGGTGTACCGCTGCATGTACCCCTGGCAACCAACGCTCAAGCCGACCCCGGAGCGCGCCGAAGCAATAAATCAGCAGGACCACGAAACGGCAACCCGGGGGAAACCCCGGCGACGCAAAGCCACGGGCCTACCGGTGCAATGGCGCACCTACGGCGGCCGGGTTACCGAATGGGGGCATCCGCCTCCCGTGGGATGAACGCGAGAGGAAAAAGGGATGCGCAGGCTCACTCGAGCGGTGGGTGCGGCTGTCGTCATGATGGCGGCCGTGCTCGTGATGGTGACCCCGGCCCACGCCGACACGACCAGCAACGAGGCTGCGTTCGTGGCCCGTATCAACTCTCTCCGCGCGTCCCACGGGGCGGGTCCCCTCAGCGTCAACGGCACCCTCACCTCGGTCGCCCGCTCGTGGGCCAGCCACATGGCCGGTCAGGGGACCCTCTCTCACAACCCCTCGCTGTCGAGCCAGGCCCCTCGGGACTGGACGCGGTTGGGCGAGAACGTTGGCCAGGGGCCGTCGGTCGACGTCCTGCAGCAGGCCTTCACCAACAGCTCGGCCCACTACGCCAACATGATCAACCCCGCCTTCACCAGCGTCGGCGTCGGCGTGGTGATGTCGGGCAGCACCATGTGGGTCACTGAGGACTTCATGACCGGCGGCTATGGAGCCGCCCCCGCCCCTGTGGCGACCCCTCGCCCGCCCGCCGTGCACCGAGCTGCGCCCGTGGCCAGGGCAGTGACCGGCCCGGTCAAGGCAGCCACCAAGCCAGCCGCTCCCGCGCCGACCGTCGCGGCACCGGCACCGGCACCGGCACCGCCCAAGCCCCTCACACCCTCGACCCAACTGGTGCAATCGCTCGCCGCCACCCAGCACCTCTCGCAAATCTCGGCGCCGAGCAACCGCGCCGCCGGACGATCCGCCACCAGCAACGGCGACGCCGCCGGGTACCGTGCCCCTGTGGTGGCCCATCCCAAGACCCGACCGATCGGCAAGTCGATCGCGGTGGGCTTCGTGGTCGCCATCCTCGTGTCCCTCATCGGCATCGCCACCGTCGCCCTGCCGCTCTTCGCCTTTGCCCGGGTCACCGAGCCCGCCCATGGCCTCAACCGCCCATTCGTGCACACCGGCCTGGTCGACGTGGCCATCCCGGCAGGCGTGGTGGCGGGCACCGTCACCGGTGCGGTGGCGGGCCGGGCCTTCCGGCGGGGGACGAAGCTGCCCCAGCACACCAACTTCTACGAGGATGCCAAGTAACTTGGGCTCGCCATGGGCGAGACCACAGCTGACCGACTGAGCCTCCTCACCGTCCACGCCCACCCTGACGACGAGTCGTCGAAGGGGGCGAGCACGGTGGCCAAGTACACGGCCGAGGGCGTGCACACCGTGCTGGTGTGCGCCACCGGGGGAGAGGCGGGCGACATCCTCAACCCGGCCATGGACACACCGGAGGTGCGCGAGAACCTGCACCAGGTGCGGATGGACGAGCTGGCCAAGGCGACGGCCATCATCGGCTTCAGCGAGGTCGTCATGCTGGGCTACCGCGACTCGGGGATGCCCGACACCCCCGAGAACGAGGACCCGCGTTGCTTCGCCCGGGCCGACCTCGACGAGGCGGTCGGCCGTCTCGTCAAGGAGATCCGCCGCACCCGGCCCCAGGTGATCATCACCTACAACGACGACCAGCAGGGCTATCCCCACCCCGACCACCTGCGCGTCCACGACATCAGCGTGATCGCCTTCGACGCCGCTGCCGATCCCGACTTGTACCCCCACCTCGGTGAGCCGTGGCAGCCCCTGAAGCTCTACTACTCGGTCTGGTCGCGGGCCCGCATGGTGGCCATGCACGAGAAGTTCATCGAGATGGGGATCAAGTCCCCCTACGACGAGAAGTGGTTCGACCGGCCGTCCCACGACCACCGCATCACCACCAGCATCGACATCTCCGACCACGTCGACGTGCGCACCGACGCCTTGCTGGCCCACGCCACCCAGATCGACCCGACGTCGCCGTTCTGGTTCGGGCTCCCGCCCGAGGTGAGCCGTACCGTGCACCCCTACGAGGAGTACGTCCTGGCCCGCAGCCTGGTCGACGCTGACCAGCCTGAGTCCGACCTCTTCGCCGGTGTGCGCGACCGCGTGAGCCGGTAGGCTCGCCGCCCGAAACAGTTCACGGCCCCCCAGCCGCCGAATCCCCGAACCCCCGAGCCCGAGGTGGAAAAAGAATGGCGAAGTTCCTGTCCCAGGAGTGGCTGGATGAGACCCGCAAGCTGGCCGAGGGCCAGCCCGAGCGGCCCGGCGCCACCGTCCGCATGCAGTACGTCGTGACCGGCGGACCCGATGGCGACGTCAAGTACTACTGGGTGCTCGAGAACGGCAAGCTCCTCGAGAGCAGCCTGGGCGAGATGAGCGACCCGCAGGTCACGCTGACCCAGAGCTACGACGACGCCGTGAAGATCCAGAAGGGCGAGCTCGACGCCAACGCCGCCTTCATGCAGGGACGGGTCAAGGTCACCGGTGACATGGCCAAGCTCATGTCGCTGCTGCCCCTCACCAACGCCCCCGAGTACAAGGTGCTCCAGACCCAGATCGGCGAAGTCACCGAGTACTGATCGGCGTCAGCCGATGCCGGTGCCGCCAGTGCCGGGTGGCACGGCGCCGGCGGTGGAGCCGAAGGCATCCTGGGCCGCCGGCTGGGCGAGGGCCTGGCTGATGACGGCGACGTGGCGGGCCTCGATGCCGCCGACGCTCATGGTGAGCGCGTT
>JAUTXA010000188.1 GCA_030838265.1 Actinomycetota bacterium
CCGAGTCCCATGACCCTGCTCTACCCGCAGGCCGGGCGTCCTACCCAGCTGTCACCTCGCGGCCCACGAAGTAGAGGGCGAAGGCGATGAGCAGCACCCCGAAGGCTCGCCGCATCCCGTCCGCCGGCAGGCGGGGGGCCAAGTTGGCGCCGATGAGGGCACCGGGGATGGCGCCGGCGGCGAGGGCAACCGACACCGACCAGTCGATGTGGCCGAGGGCCCAGTGGGTGGCGAGCGTCGGCACCGACAGCATGGCGATGACGACCAGGCTGGTACCGGCCGACTCGGGCATGGTCAGGCCCAGCACCAGCACGAAGAGAGGGACGAGCAGGAACCCGCCGCCGTTGGCCAGCAGGCCGGTGAACACCCCGATGGCGAGGGCGGCGGGCACGACGACGCCGGGGCGGCGGCGGGCCAGGCCGGCCAGGCGCTTCTCGGGGAAGGGCAGCAAGATGCGGACGCCGATGAGGGCGAGGACGACACCCGATGCCACCAGCAGGGCCTGGCCTCCGACGGCGCGCGACAGCGCGGCCCCGACGATGGTGCCGGGCACCCCGCCGTAGATCGACCAGCGAGCGACGGGCCACTCGACCTCGCCTCGTCGCACGTAGGCGACCATCCCGGCCACGGCGGCGGGGATGGTGGCGGGCAGCGGGGCGGCGACGGCGATGAGCCCGGGCACGCCGAGCAGGCCGAGGATCGGGGTGGCGAAGCTCGAGCCGCCCACCCCGAAGATCCCGAACAGGATCCCGATGGCGACGCCCGCCGCGGTCACCACGGGCCAGGACGGCACGGCCTACACCGGCGCTTGCAGCAGGATCTTGGGCTGGTGGGCCACGGGCTGGCTGGCCCACAGATCGTCGAGCAGGTCGTCGCGCCGCGAGCGCTGCGACGAGTCGTCCCACCGGTTCACCCGCTGCAAGGGGTCGTCGACCAGGTCGTAGAGCTCGCCCTCGGTCCCGTCGTGGGCCGTCCCCGGTCGGTAGGCGGTGCAGACCCAGCCGTCGCGGGTGATGGTCCGCAGGTGGACGTCGACGCCGAACAGCTCGCTGTCCCACTCGGTGAGCACCCGCTCGGGCCCGCCGGTGTCGTCGACGGGGAGGGGCGCGCCCTCCATCCAGTCGGCCGCCGCGATGCCGGCGATCAGGCAGAAGGTGGGCGCCAGGTCGACGAGGCCGACGGGGGTGGAGACGACGGACGGGGTCGGGCGGGCGCTGGCGTTGGCCGCGGGCCGCCAGATGAGGGGCAGGCGCATCAATCCGTCGACGTGGTAGGGGCCCTTGAACAGCAGGCCGAAGTCGCCCTGCAGCTCGCCGTGGTCGGTGGTGAAGACGATGTCGACGTCGTCCGTCCAGCCCCGCGCCGCGATCGTCTGCAGCACGCGGCCCAGGGCCTCGTCGATCAGCTCGACCTCGACGGCGTTGCGGGCGTTGACCTCGCGCACCTGGTCGGCGGTCATGGTGGCCGGGACCCACTTGGCCGGGGCCTCGTAGTTCGAGACCAGCTCGCCGTCGTACCAGAGGCGCCAGTGCCGGGGCTTGCCGTCGAGGATGGCCTCGCGCTCGGCCGCCGTCTCCGGGTAGCCGGCGGGCAGGGGGACGTCGTGCCAGTCGACCCGTCCCATCTCGGACTGCGGCGGGTCCCACGGGTGGTGGGGGTCGGGGAAGCTCATCCAGCAGAACCAGTCGTCGTCGGCGTCGAGCGAGTCGAGCCAGGCGATCGTGCGGTCGGCCACCCAGTCCGTGTGGTACCACTCCCGCGGCACGGCGTTGACCTTGACCTGGGGCGCATCGGTGTCGCCGCCGCCCGCCGCGTTGACCTGTAGGTCGTGGTCGACGGTGGCGTAGAACATGCCGACCGCCTCGGGGTGCTCGGCCCGCAGGAAGTTGGCGTAGTGGAGCTGACCCATGCTGCCGTGGGTGGCGAACTCGAGGTGCTCGAAGCCGCGATGGGTGCCGCCCGGTGGGGTGACGCCGCGGCCCATGGCGTTCTCGGTGAACCGCATGAAGGGGTCGAAGTAGGGCTCGAAGTGGGCCTTGCCGATGAGCCCGGTGCGGTAGCCGGCCTCATGCAGGAGCTCGGCCACCGAGGGGGCGTCGACGGGCAGGGGCACGCCGTTCATCCACACGCCGTGGCTGGTGGGGTGTTGCCCGGTAAGGATGGTGGCGCGCGACGGCATGCAGACGACCGACTGAGGGATGGCCCGCTCGTAGCGGATGCCGTCGGCGGCCAGGCCGTCGACGACCGGCGTGCGCGAGAGGGTGCCGCCGTTGCAGCCGAGGGTGTCGTAGCGCTGCTGGTCGGTGGTGACAAGGAGGATCTTGCGGCCCATCAGTGGGGTCCTTCCATCAGGGTCTTGAGGTTTTCGAGGGCGTTGCCGGCGGCGCCGGCGATGACCAGGGCCATGGTCGAGGGGTCGGCGTCGGCGCTGTAGACGACGAGGCTGGTGCCGTCGCCGAGGTCGAGGACGTCGAGTGACGACAGGTGCTCGCGCACCATGGGCGCGGTGATGCGGTACTGGAAGCGGCGCTGCAGGGGGTCGTGGGTGAGGATCTCCTCCGGGATCGGGATGCCGCTGCCGGTGACGATCACGCGGGTGGTGCCCTCGACGGTGGACGACTCGATGCCGGGGAACCACTCCTGGATGCGACTGGGGTCACCGATGCGGGCCCACACCTCGTCGGGCGGGCAGGCGATGCGGACCTGCCGGCGCACGCTCCCCCGGTTCGCCGTCACCCCCGTCCCCCATCGCTCCGGCTCCGGCGGCGTCGATTCGACGTCGATTCGACGCCAGCAGGGGGTCGATTCGACGTCGATTCGACGCCAATGGGTTCGAGCAGGGTCGTGAGGGCGGCGACGAGGGCGGCCGAGGTGCTGGCGGGCGAGAGGCCCTGGTCGGTGCGGAGCAGCTCGTAGGTCTCGAAGGAGCAGAGGGCGTCGACGGCGGCGAGCAGGACGGCCCGGTCGCCGGCCAGCTCGGGGGCGAACAGGTGGGCCACCTGGTTGCGCAAGAAGGCGCGGCTCTCGTGGACCTGGGCCGC
>JAUTXA010000111.1 GCA_030838265.1 Actinomycetota bacterium
TTCAGGATGTGAAGGTCGGACCCGCAGATGGTGGTGGCATCGACCCTGACGATGGCGTCGGTGTCGTCGACGAGGGTCGGCTTGGGTGCCTCCTCCCAGGCCTTTCGGCCTGGGCCATGGAAGACGAGTGCATGCATGGTGCGCCTCTTTCTGAGGAGTAGCGGGGCGGATGGATCAGGACTTGGCGATGTGATGAGCGGCGATCTTCGGGTCAGCGAAGAAGTCTCCGAGGGTGACGAGGGCCATGATCAGGAAGGCAACCAGTGCGCCGATGGCGGCGTAGAGGGCGACGGTGCTGACGACTGACCATCCCCACGCGTAGAGCAGCAGGCCGCGGAGCGTCTCACCCTTGAACAAGGTGGCGACCTGGGCGGTCAGCTTGGCGTTGGTGGGATCGGCCTGCGAGGCGGCGCTGGCTTGGGCGTAGGTCTTCCCGCCGGCCGCCTTGGCCAGGTGCCGGTTGATGAAGCCGTTGGCGTAGGCCTTGGCCTTCGGGCCGGAGTCGACCTTCTGGCCCGCGTAGCGCTGCAGGTCGGGGTACTCGGTCGGGCTCAACCCGGCGCTGCCCTTGGCGGGGAACGAGATGCTTTGGGCGGCGAGCTGGCTGTGCACCATGTTCAGGCCGAAGTTGCTGCCGTAGAACAGAAGGCCGCTGCCGACACCGAGCACGACCGTGAGGACGATCTCGACGATGCGGCGGGTGGCGACGAAGCCGAGGACGGTGCGCCGAGCCGCAACGGCGGGAACAACGGCGGGCCGAACGTCAACGTGCGAAGGGGCTGGTGCGGTGACCGTGGTCATGGGAATGTCTCCTTGATAGGGGGCAGTGCTTGCCCTACTTCAAGGGTGCGGTCCGGCCGCTCAGGGCAATAGGGCCCTTGGACCCTGATCAGGGGGTCCATTGGCACCTGGGCCGACCATCGCTTTCGTTCGACGATGGACACCGTGAGCCACAACCCCCGCACGGAAGCATCGTGGGTCAGCACCATTGCCCTGCTGCTGCTGCTCGTGCCCCTCGCCGTCTACTTCCCGCTGCTTGTCGTCCTGGGCGCGCCGGTCTGGTTGGGGGTCCGCGCCGTTCGGCGCTCTCCGCGGGTGTGGCGCGGCGCGGATACGGTGCCGACATGGGGGAGCGGATCGAAGTTGACGTCTGTGTCGTCGGGGCTGGGTTTGCCGGGCTCACCACCGCCCGGCGATTGACCGAAGCCGGCCAGTCGGTCGTCGTCCTCGAAGCCCGCGACCGGGTAGGGGGACGGATCTGGACCCAGCACCTGCCCGACGGATCACCGGTCGACCGAGGCGGCGCCTGGCTAGCGCCGAAGCATGACGCCATCTTCGGTCTGGCCGGCGAGGTGGGAGTGTCGACCTACAAGACCTGGGTGAAGGGCGCCCATCTCCTGATCGACGGCGACCGGACCCGGCGCTACACCGGCCTCATTCCCAAGATCAGCCCGCTGGCCATCATCAGCATCGTGTTAGCCCAGGCCAAGATCGACCGCCTGGCCAAGAAGGTCCCCCTCGAGACGCCGTGGGCCGCCAAGAAGGCCCACGAATGGGACAACCAGACGGTCGCCGCCTACCTCGAGCACACGGGCATCCGGACCTCAATCGCCCGCGACCTGTTCGAGATGGCGGTGCGCGGTCTCTTCACCGGCGACCTCAACGACACCTCGTTCCTTCACCTCCTCTTCCTGGTGCGGGGGCACGGCAGCATCAACACCCTGTTCTCGATCGAGGGCGGCTCACAGGAGAACATGGTCGTTGGCGGCGCGGGGTCGATCGCCCGGCGGGTCGCCGACGACCTGGGGGCCGCGGTACGGCTCAACGCGCCGGTGCGCTCCATCCACCAGACCACCGACCGGGTGACAGTCGAGGCGGGGGAAGCGAGCGACATCGTGGTCGACTCCCGCCGGGCCGTCGTCACCGTCCCGCCGGCCCTGGTGCTCGACATCGACTTCGACCCCGTGCTTCCTGACGACCGGCGCACCCTTTACAGCCAGGCCGTCGCCGGGCCCGAGTCCAAGACGATCATCGTGTACGACGAACCCTTTTGGCGGACCGACGGTTTCAGCGGTCAGTCGGCCCAGCCCCGATCCGCGTCGGAGGTGACCCTCGATGCGTCACCCGCCTCCGGCTCGCCCGGGGTCATCGCCTCGTTCACCTTCGGCGCGGTCGCCGATCGGATCGACACCCTCCCCCCCGCCGAGCGGCGGCAGGCGGTGCTCGACGCCCTGACTGCCCGCTTCGGCCCCAAGGCGGCCTCGCCCTCGGAGTTCATCGAGACGGCGTGGTGGAAGGAGGAGTGGACCCGGGGCTGCTCGATGGCCCACCTCCCTCCCGGCGTGCTCACCCGCTTCGGTCACCTGCTGCGAGAGCCCTTCGGACGGGTGCACTGGGCGGGGACTGAGACCTCGACCACCTCGCATGGAGCGATCGACGGCGCCGTCCGCTCCGGTGAGCGGGCCGCGGCCGAGATCCTCGACCGCGCCTGACCACTCGCGACGAGGAGGGCTACGACAGTCGCAGGGTGAAGGCGGGACTCGGGTCGCGCCGTCCCGGCAGCTCGACCTCGACGCCGTCGCCCCGCCGGGTCCACCGCAGCGCCCCGTCGTAGCCGAGGAGCCGGACATCACCGGTCGCCGGGTCAGGGACGTCGCCCAGGGTCACCGAGCTCCCGGCCGGGCGGCCGAGGACGATGGCGTAGAGAACCTCGCCCTTGGTGGTGAAGCGGACCTCGAGCCCGTCTCGAGTCACGCCCGAGGGACGGGTCCAGGGACGGCTCTCGTAGATGGCGTCACCGTTGACCTTGAGCCACCACCCCAGGGCGAGCACGCGCTCGGCCTGCAGCCAGGGGATGGTGCCGTCCGCCATGGGGCCGACGTTGAGCAGGACGTTGCCCCCATTGGCCACCACCTCGACCAGCAGGAGGACGAGCTCGTCGGCCGAGAGGTAGTCGACACTGGTCTCGACGGCGTTGAAGCCGAAGGAGCGACCCACCCCCCGGGTCGCTTCCCACTTCTGGCCCCCCGCCGGGGCATCGGTCGAGTACTCGGGCGTCACGAAGTCGGCCGAGACCTTGCCGCTGTAGTCGAAGCGGTTGTTGACGACGCCATCGGGCACACGGTCGTAGAAGTCCCCGAAGAGCCGTTCGAGGTCAGCGTGCATCGGGTAGCCGATGTCGTTCCACAGCACGCTCGGCTCGTAGCGATCGATGAGCTCGCGCCAGTGGGCATCGGCGTAGGCCAGGTACTCGTCGCTCTGGAGGATGGCCCCCACCGCCGACGGCAAGTCGTGCATGGGCAGGCCCCCGAACGTCCAGTCGTAGCCGCCGGAGTAGTACGCCCCGAACCGCAAGCCGCGGCGGCGCACGGCACTGGCCAGCTCGCCGACGAAGTCCCGGCGCGACTGCCAGCGGGCGCCGTGCAGGGGGTTGGACAGTGCTGATGGCCACAGGAGCACACCGTCGTGGTGCTTGGTGACGAACACGACGTAGCGGGCGCCACTGTCGCGAGCGATGTCGGCCCACGGCTCGGCGCTCCATCCGTCCTGCAAGCCGAGGAAGGCGTCGACGAACTGCTCGTAGGGCGTGTCGCCCCAGACCTCCCGGTGATGGAGCTGCACCGGGCTGCCCTCGATGGCGAGGGAGTTCTGGTACCACTCCACATACGGGATGTTGGCCAGGGCGTGATCCCACCCGTGGCGCTCGGCCAGGGCGAAGGGCGAGTCGGTCAGGGGGGCGAAGGCGGGGACGGTGGCGGGCGTCCAGTGGAAGAAGATCCCGAACTTGGCATCGTCGAACCAGGCCGGCAGCGGCCGGCGCGCCACGTCGCGGGCGGGAGGGTTCACACCGTGTTTCTAGCGTCGCAACGCTACGGTTCGGCTTCATGGCGACCATCGAGGACGCAGCCGTGATCGCCATGTCGTTGCCCGAGGTCACCGAGGGCCTGCGGTGGGGCAACTCGACGTGGTTCGTCGATGGCAAGGGGTTCGCGTGGGAGCGGCCGCTCAGCAAGGCCGACATCAAGCGGCTCGGCGACGCGCCGTTGCCCTCAGGACCGCTCCTCGCCGTCAGCACGGGCGACCTCGTCGAGAAGGAGGCAGTGCTGGCCGCCAACCCCAAGGCCTTCTTCACGATCTCCCACTTCGACGGCTACCCCGCCGTGCTGATCGAGCTGAAGAAGGTCGGCAAGCGCGCCCTGCGCGAGGCGATCGTCGACGGCTGGCTGGCCTGCGCTCCCTCCCGCCTGACGGACAAGTACCTCAAGCCCTAATCCGATGGACGGGCCCCGCCCACGAGAGTTGCATGGTCGCTCGTGCCGGTCCCCCGGATGCACGACGACGAGGTCGAGATCGACGACGAGCTGGTTCGTCGCCTGCTGGCCACCCAGATGCCGGAGCTGGGTGACCGGCCGCTGACCCGCATCGAGGCGTGGGGCACCGACCATGTCATCTTCCGCCTCGGCCGTGACCTCTCGGTGCGGCTGCCCAAGATCGGGTGGGCCGCCAAGCAAGGCGAGAAGGAGAGCCGCTGGCTTCCCGTCCTGGCGCCCCACCTGCCCATCGAGGTGCCGGTGCCGATCGCCGTGGGCCAACCCGCCGACGGCTACCCCTTCCCGTGGTACGTCTCCCCCTGGCTCGAGGGCACGAACCCGAGTCGCGAGGGCTCGGTCGACGGACGCCAGCTGGCGCGTGACCTGGCCGCGTTCGTGCTCGCCCTGCAGCGGATCGACGCCACCGGGGCACCGGGGCCGAGGCTCGGCCAACGAGGCGGGCCGTTGACGGGGGCCGACCACTTCAACCGCGAACGGGCCGAGCAGCTGCGGGGCGAGGCCGATGTGGACGGACTCCTGGCCGTGTGGGACGCCGGCCTCGACGCGCCACCATGGGAGGGCCCGGCCGTGTGGGTCCACGGCGACCTCATGGACGGCAACCTCCTCGTCCGCCACGGTCGGCTCAGCGGCGCCATCGACTGGGGCGGGCTCATCGCCGGCGACCCCGCGGTCGAGCTGATGGTGGCCTGGAACTTCTTCGACGCCGACAGCCGCGTCGCGTACCGCGAGGCCCTTGGCTTCGTCGACGACGCCATGTGGCTACGCGGTCGAGCGTGGGCCGCGTCGCACGCCATCGCCGCCCTGCCGTACTACCGCGACACCAACCCCGACATCGT
>JAUTXA010000118.1 GCA_030838265.1 Actinomycetota bacterium
GCCTGGCCGGCCTGGCCCGCCGCCGCCCCGGCGTCGTCGTGCCCGCCGCCCTCGCCATCGGGGTGTTCACCGGCTTGCTGGCCAACGGCGGCGGGTTCCTGCTCGTCCCTCTCTTCGTGCTGGTGCTGGGCCTGACGATGCCCGAGTCGGCCGGCACCAGCCTGGTCGTCATCGCCATGCTGTCGGTGCCGACGCTCGCCACCCACTGGGCCCTCGGCCACATCGACTGGTCGGTGTCGGTCGCCCTCGCCGCCGGCGCCGTCCCCGGTGCCCTCATCGGCGCCGGCCTGGCCCCCCGCCTGCCGGCGGACGGAATGCGGCGAGCCTTCGGGGTGCTGCTCTTCGCCTTCGCCCTCTACTTCGTGGGCCGCGAGGTGACAGCTGGGTAGGACGCCCGGCCTGCGGGTAGAGCAGGGTCATGGGACTCGGACTCCTCGTCATCCGCCTGGCCGTCGGGCTCACCCTCGCGGCCCACGGGAGCCAGAAGCTGCTGGGCTGGTTCGACGGCCCCGGGCCCGAGAAGGCCGGGAAGATGATGCACAAGCTCGGCTTCCGCCCCGGCCCTCGGCACGCCCGGCTGGCGGGCGCCAGCGAGATGGCCGGCGGCACCCTGCTCGCCCTCGGCTTCGTGACCCCGGTGGCCGCCGCCATCATCGTCGGGACCATGTTCGTGGCCGGCGCCTCGGCCCATGCCCAGAAGGGCTTCTTCCTCACCAGCGGCGGCTACGAGTACACCTTCATGCTCGGCGTCACGGCCTGGGCCCTGGCCATCACCGGCCCCGGCGCCCTGGCCCTCGACAGCCTGTGGCCCATCGCCCTTCACGGGGCCGTCTACGCCACCCTCGCCCTCATCGTCGGCCTCGGCGCCGGGGCGGTCATGCTCGCCGCCCGCCAGACCGATGACGACGACGAGACCGCCGTCACCGAGACCAGCGAGCGCGATGTCACGCGCTCAACGCGCATCGAGGGCGGACGGGACAGCGCGGCCCAGCCCACCAACCAGGCTTAGGCGCAGCCCCGCGCTCGGCGCTGGCGCGCCGCCGACAGCTCGTCGAGGTGCAGATAGGTCACGTCGGTGGCCTCGCCGATCATGCCGACCGGCCGGCTCGAGTCGTCCCGCGCCACCCGCCCACTGAGGCGGATCCACACCGTGGACCCATCGGCGGCCAGGGCCCGGTACTCGAGGTCGAGCTCGCTGTGGTCGTGCAGGGCCGACGTGATGGCTCCGGCCACGGGCTCGACGTCTTCGATGTGGACGGACGACATGAAGTCGAGCAGCGACCCGCCGAACGCGCCCGGCTCCAATCCCAAGATCCGCTCCAGCTCGGGCGAGAACGCCATCTTGCCGGTCGCCAGATCCCAGTCCCACGTGCCTCCAGACATTCCCCCATGGTGAACGTCGTGCATCGAGCCAGACAGGCGCGCCAGGACGAACCTCGGGTGACGCGTCCGCGCTATGCGGGCTCGCCGCTCCCCGCCCGGGTGGCGATGCGCAGGGCCAGCGACACCCCGTCGGCCAGGCTCTGCACGAAGTCGACGTCGCGGTCGTCGTAGGGCACGCCGGTGCGCTCCCGCATCACGGTGAGGGTGCCGAAGACGTCGTCCGCGATGCGCAACGGCGAGATGATCCCCCACCGGAAGTTGAAGGGCTCCGCCCCCGGGTCGGGTCCATCCGAGGCCAGCCAGGGCGTGACCTCGAGGTCGAGCACCACCGGGTTGCCGCTGGCGATGGCGGTGCCCGTGTGCCAGTCCGACACCGGGCGGTCGCGGAACAGCACCCGGTTCATCTCGTCGAGCCGCGACGGGTCGGCCAGCCAGCTGGCCGCCGGCTCGAGCACCCGGCCGTCGTCGGAGAGCAGGCGGACGGTGCAGCCGTCGCCCAGGAGCTCGCCGATCATGGGGGCGGCGTGGGCCACGATCTCGGCGATGGTCAGACCGGGGCGCAACACGATCTGGGCGAAGGCCAGGGCGTCGCGGATGCGGCCCTCGGCCGTCACCGCCCGCTGCAGCGACTCGGTGGCCGCCACCACCAGGCTGTCGCGCTCGCGGCGGAGGGCGTCGACCTCGCCCGGCGTGAGGCCGCCGACCTCGGCCCGTCCGTCGACACCGTCGTCGTGGCTCAACCGCAGCCTGGCTTCGTAGGGGATGAAGGCGGTGACCCTCGTGCCGTCCGACCCGCTCTTGATCTGGAACTCGCCGCCCAAAGCCGTGGCCCGCTCCCGCATGTTGCGCAGGCCGATGTGGCCGGGTCGGGCGGCGACGCTGAACCCTCGCCCGTCGTCGGCCACCTCGAGTCGCAGACCGCGGCCGTCGTCACCGACCACCACCGAGACTCGCCCCGCCCCGGCATGGCGCCGGATGTTGGTGAGGGCCTCGGCCACGATGCGGAAGGCCGCCGTCTGGGCCGTGGGCGAGGGCTCGCGGCGAAGGGACACGTCGATGGCCACCTCCTCGGCGTCGTCGTCGAACAGGTACTCGGCCGCGCTGCGGATGGCGCTCTCGAGGCCCGACTCGCTCAGCTCGGGAGGGCTGAGCTCGAAGACCAGGCGCCGCAGGCTGACCATGGCGGCCTTGAGAGCGGACTCCACATCGCTCAGTCGCTCGGCCGCCTCCGCCTTCTCGATCTCGTCGGTGCCTCCCAAGCCACCGGGGCGGCGGCGCAGCGACTCGACGACGACCTTGGCCGCGGCCAACTGCTGGACGGGATCGTCATGCACGCCCATGGCCAGCAGCCGCCGCTCCTCGTCGCCCACGTCGACCAGGCGCTCGAGCAAGCCGCGGCGGCGGATCTCCTCGGCCCGCACCCCGGTGACGTTCTCGAACAGCACGGCGACGGCGTCGTCGGGCAACGAGACGGCGAGACGGCGGTAGACGGCGGCCGGGTTGGCCTCGTCGCCGTATGTCATCTCGCCCAGATCCTCGACCCGACCCGTCCCCCGAAGGGCGAGGATGAGGGCGCCGGTGTCGGTCGCCGTGCT
>JAUTXA010000146.1 GCA_030838265.1 Actinomycetota bacterium
ATCGTCCCGACGCCCTCGGGCGTGAAGATCTCGAGGAGCAAGGCGTGCGGTCGCCGGCCGTCGAGGATGTGGGCCTGGCCGACTCCCCCGCGCACGGCGTAGCCGCACGACTCCACCTTGGGGATCATGCCCGCCCCGACCGCCCCCTTGTCGACGAGCCTGTCGATCTCGTCGACGGTCACGGTCGAGAGCAAGCTGGTGGGATCGTCGACGTCGGCCCGCAGGCCCTCGATGTCGGTGAGGTAGAAGAGCTTCGCCGCACCCAACGCGGCGGCGATCGCTCCAGCAGCGGTGTCGGCGTTGATGTTGTAGGCCTGGCCCTCGGCATCGCTGCCGATGGTCGCCACGACGGGGACGAGGGACTGGGCCAGCAGGCTGTCGAGGATCGACGTGTTCACCGACCCGACGTCACCGACGAAGCCCAGCGAAGGGTCGCGCGCTGTGGCGCGAATGAGGCTGGCGTCTTCGCCCGAGACACCGACGGCGATCGGGGCGTGGACGTTGATGGCCGCCACAATGTCGCGGTTGACGCGGCCCACCAAGACCATGCGGGCGATGTCGAGCGTGTCGGCGTCGGTCACCCGCAGCCCGTCCCGGAACTCGGGGACCTTGCCCAGGCGGTCCATGAGCTCGCCGATCTGCGGACCGCCGCCGTGGATCACGACTGGCCGCATCCCCACCGACCGCATGAGGACGACGTCCTCGGCGAAGAGGCGGAGGGCGTCGTCGCCCTCGATCGCGTTCCCGCCGTACTTGATCACGACGACCTTGCCCCGGAAGCGCTGGATGTAGGGCAGGGCCTCGATCAGCACGCCGGCCTTGGCGGTCGGATCGAGCACGCTCATGAGGTCCGCATGTTCTCGGCGATGTACGCCGGGGTCAGGTCGTTGGTGAGGACCGATGCCCGGCCCGAGCCGATGCCGAGATCGGCCACGATCTCGACGGCGGCCTGCGCCAGGTGGGCCTTGACGGCGGCCTCGTCGTGGGCCACCGCCACCCCGCCCCGGCAGACGACCGTGCCTCCGTAGGCGATGGCCAGCTGGTCCTGGTCGAAGTTGACCCCGGCCGAGCCGAGCTCGCTGCTGATCCGGCCCCAATACGGGTCCTCGCCGTAGAGCGAACACTTCACCAGCTGGCTCTGGGCCACCTGGCGAGCCGCGATCGCCGCCTCCTGATCGCTGGCCGCGCCCTCGACCGCGATGTCGACGACCTTGGTCGCCCCCTCCGCGTCGCCCGCCATCTGGCTGGCCAGGGTGCAGCACACCCGGGTCACGGCATCGGTGAGGGCATCGAGGTTGGTGGAGACCGCCTCCTTGCCCGAGGCGAGGAGAATGACCGTGTCGTTGGTCGACGTGCACCCGTCGACCGTGAGGCGGTTGAACGACGCGGCCACTCCCACGGTGAGGGCTGACGACAGCTCGCGGGGGGTCGCGGTGGCGTCGGTGGTCAACACGGCCAGCATGGTGGCCATGTTGGGCGCCAGCATGGCCGCCCCCTTGGCCATCCCGCCGACCGCGAAGCCCGCTTCGACCACCAAGGCCTCTTTCGGGCCAGTGTCGGTCGTCAAGATTGCCTCCGCCGCCGCCGCTCCGCCCGCCCGCGACCGTTGGGCCGCGACCGTCGGAATGGCAGCCACAATGCGATCTACGGGAAGGGGGATGCCGATGAGCCCGGTCGAGCAGACCAGCACCTCGTCGGACCGGCAGCCGACAGCGATGGCGGTCGCCCTGGCCATGGCCAGGGCCGCCTCCCGTCCCGGCGCCCCGGTCGAGGCGTTGGCGTTGCCGCTGTTGAGGACCACGGCGGCCACGCGTCCACCTGACGCCTGCAGGTTCTGGCGGCTGACCTGGACGGGCGCGGCGGCGGTGAGGTTGGTGGTGAACACGGCGGCGGCGGGTACGGCCGAGCCGTCGTCGGTGGCCACGATGGCCAAGTCGGCGACGTCACCTTCCTTCACACCGCACGCCCCGCCGGCGGCGACGAACCCGGCGGCGGCGGTGACGCTCACGGATAGATCCCGATGGCCGACAGGCCCTCGGACTCAGGGAGGCCGAGGGCCAGGTTGGCGCATTGGACGGCCTGCCCCGATGCCCCCTTCACCAGGTTGTCGAGGGCCGCGATGACAACGAGCCAGCCCGTGCGCTCATCGACCCGGGCCGTCAGGTGGACGGCGTTGGAGCCGAGGGTGGCCTTGGTCGATGGCGGGCGTTCGTCGACGATGACGAAGGGCTCACCGCCATACGCATCGGCCAGCAACCCGAGGGCCGATTCGGTCGTGAGGCCGGCGGTGGGCCGGGCGTAGCAGGTGGCCAGGATCCCTCTCGTCATGGGGGCGAGGTGGGGGGTGAAGAGGACCTGGGCGCCAATGGCCTGCTCGATCTCAGGAGTGTGGCGATGGTCGAGGAGGCCGTAAGCCACAAAATCCTCGTTGACCGTGCCGAAATGGGTGGTCTCCTTCAGGGCCCGGCCCGCGCCCGAGACGCCGCTGGCGGCGTCGACGACGATGCCGGTCGTCGCCACGGCGCCGGCGCGGACGAACGGAGCGAGGGCGACGGAAGCGGCGGTGACATAGCACCCGGCCGCGGCGACAAGCTCGGCATCGGCGAGCTCGGCCCGGTTGAGCTCCGGGAGTCCGTAGGCGAACTCGGCCAGCAGCTCGGGCGCCTCGTGTTCGGCCTTGTACCACTGCGGGTAGAGGGCGGCATCCTTCAGGCGGAAGTCGGCGGAGAGGTCGACGATGTGGCTCACCCGCTTCCGCAGGTCGGGTACCACCGACTGCGAGACCCCGTGCGGAAGGGCGAGGAAGGCAAGGTCGATGTCGTCGACCGCGAGCGGATCGGTGGTCGCGAACACCCGATTCCCGGCCCATGAGGCCAGGCTGGGATAGAGGTCGGCCACCTTCCGGCCCGCCTGCGACTCGGCCGTCACGTGGACGACCTCGAGGTCGGGATGGGCGGCGCATATGCGCAACAGCTCGGCGCCCGTGTAGCCCGACGCCCCGAGCACGGCGATCCTTGCCATCCCGAAACGATACGTTGTCTTGCATCTTTATGCAATCAAGCCGAACGTCCGGCTGGGACGGGCAGACTGGAGCGATGCGCATGGGTCCGACGGGACGACGGCTGGCACTGGGCGTCGGCCTGCTCGGGGCGGCCGCGGCGGTGGCGACCTCAGGGGGGACGACACCATCGGCGTCCGCCCAGCAGCAGATATCGACCACCCTGCCCCGCCGCACCACGACCACGTTGACGCCGACCACCAAGCCGCCGACAACCTTGAAGCCGACCACGACCGCGCCCCGCCCCGTCACCACGGCTCGCCGCAACACCTCGACGACAGCCCGGAAGACAGCGACCACGTCGCCGCCCGCCACCCTCCCCACGCCATCGACCGCTCCTCAAACCACGTCGACCACGACCCTGCTGACCTTCAGCGACGCCGGCTTCAACCCGTTCGGCCTGCTGATGACGATCGCCGGGTTCGGCGTGGCCGGGGGCCTCATGGTCCGGGAGTGGATGAAGACCCGGCCGTAGGTCAGCCCCGCAGGGTGGCGGGCAGCGCCGACTGCACCGCCTCGATGCAGCGGCGCCGCACATCGGCGACCTCTTCGTCGGTCAGCGTGTGATCCTCGGCATTGAAGCGCAAACGGAAGGCCAAGCTGCGCCAGCCGTCGTCGACCCCTGGCCCCCGGTAGACGTCAAAGAGCCGGATATCGACGAGCAGCGGCCCGGCCGAAGCTCGAAGGGTGGACTCGACATCTCCGGCCGGCGTCGAGTCGGCAACGGCGAAGGCCAGGTCGATGTCGGAGGACGGGAAGCGGCTCACGGCGCTGGCCTCGTCGGCTCGCCGAGGCGCGCCCAGCATGGGCTCGAGCTCGAGGCTGCACCATCCGACCCGACCCTCGAGGCCCCAGCCCGCGACCACCGCAGGGGCGACCTCACCCACGATGCCCACGGGGACCCCGCTCGCGCTCACACTCGCCGTACGGGTGGGGTGCATCCCCAGTTCGTCAGACGCCGGGCGCAGCTGCACGTCGGCGAGGCGAAGAGCATCGACCAACCCGTCGAAGAGGCGCTTGGCTTCGTCGGCTCCGGCGCCGGCCAAGGCGAAGGCCACGACCTCACGCTCGTCAGGAAGGGGCCGGGCCTCGGCCGGCCGGCGCCAGACCTTGCCGATCTCGAAGAGGCGGACACCCTGGCTGCGATGCGAGGCGTTGAAGGCCAGAGAGCGGAGCAGGCCCGGCAGCAGCGAGGTCCGCAGCAGCGACTCCTCTCGGACCATCGGATCGGCGGCCGGGATGGCATCCTCGGCCAGGCCTGCTCTGGCGTGGTCGCCCGGGCCGAGCAGAGGTGATGCCGTCCCTTCGCTGATGCCGAACCCGGCGAGGATCTCGCGCACCAGGCGGCGGTCGCGCTGGTGTGGCGTGAGAGCCCCGACCCGGGGGCTGGCAGGGACGGTGCGGGGGATGTTGGCGTAACCGTGATGGCGGGCGATCTCTTCGATGACATCGACCTCACGTCCGATGTCGGGACGGAAGGTCGGCGCCACGACGTCGAGGAGCTCGGGCCCGGCGTTGGTGACCTCGAAGCCGATCGGGCCGATGAGCCGTGAGATCTCGGCTCCGTTCAGATCGGTGCCGAGGAGCTGGTTGACCCTCGGCACCCGGACGGGCACCGGCGCGGTGGGCGGCAGGTGCTCGGGTGACTCGGCCATGGCGCTGGCCGCCACACGCGCCCCGGCCAGCTGGCCGGCGAGCTCGGCGAAGCGGGCCACGGCTCGCTCGATGCCAGCCCAGTCGCAGCCCCGCTCGAATCGGGCCGAGGCCTCGCTCCGGAGGCCCAGTCGCTTGGACGTGCGGGCGATAGCCATGGGCCGGAACCAGGCCGCTTCGAGGAGCACCGTCTTGGTGGCATCGGAGATCTCGCTCGTGGCACCACCCATGATGCCGGCGACACCGAGGACGTGGTCATCGCCGTCGGTGATCACGCAGTCGTCGCCTTCGAGCCGC
>JAUTXA010000153.1 GCA_030838265.1 Actinomycetota bacterium
GAGCGGGGGCTGGCGGAAGGCGTAGATGGCCTGGCGGGCAGCCAGGTTGTGGTCGTCGGCGTAGGCCTTGGTGGTGAGGTTCTCCTTGGTGTTGAAGGCGTCCACCTGCTCGTTCACGGAACCCTCCACTAGTTTCGCTGCATGGATTTCGAACTACCCGACGAGCTGGCTGACCTGCAGGCCACCGTCCGTCGCATCGCCCAGGACAAGGTCAAGCCTCGCGCTCGCGAGATCGACGAGTCGGGTGAGTACCCCCAGGACCTGTTCGAGGTCTTCCGCGACGCCGGCCTGCTGGGCCTGTGCATCCCCACCGAGCTGGGCGGCTCGGGCGCCGGGATCCTCGGGCTCACCATCGCCATCGAGGAGATCGCCAAGTACTCGAACACCGCCGCCCTCATGCTGCTGCTGACCCGCCTCCCGACCGGCCCGGTGATGATCGCCGGCTCCGACGAGCAGAAGCAGAAGTACCTGCCCGGCATCGCCGACGGCTCCCTGCGGGCCGCCTTCGGGCTGTCGGAGGTGCAGGCCGGCAGCGACGTCATGGGCATGCGCACCAAGGCGGTGCCCGACCCCGACCGCGGGGGCGGCTGGATCCTCAACGGCACGAAGTGCTGGATGTCAGGCGTGGTGCAGGCCGACTGGTACACGGTGTTCGCCAAGACGTCCGAGGACGTGGCCGCTCGAAAGCACGACTCGGTCACCGCCTTCATCGTCGAGCGCGGATGGGACGGGGTCGACGTCGGCTCCACTGATCGCAAGATGGGCGTGCGAGGCGTCGACACCGGCGAGCTCTTGTTGCACGACGTGAAGGTGCCGGCCGACAACGTCATCGGCGAGGTCGGCGGCTTCCGCCTTGCCATGCTCGGCCTCAACTCGATGAGGCCCATCGTGGCGGCGCGCGGCATCGGCCTGGCCGAGGGGGCCTTGATGTACGCCACCGAGTACATCCAGGAGCGGGCGGCGTTCACCAAGACCATCGCCGACTTCCAGGGCATCCAGTGGGAGGTCGCCAAGCTGGCCACCGAGATCGAAGCCGCCCGCCTCCTCACCTACCGCTCGGCGTGGATGGCCGACAAGGGGCAGTTCACCAAGGAGTATGTGCCCTACCTGTCGATGGCCAAGTTCTACGCCACCGAGGTGGCGGTCAAGGCCAGCAACGTGTGCCTCCAGCTCCTGGGTGCCGCGGGCTACATGAAGGACCACATGACCGAGCTGTACTACCGCGACGCCAAGCAGCTCACCATCGTCGAGGGCACCAGCCAGGTGCAGATGGGCCTCATCGCCAAGGGCGTGCTCGACCGCGACCTGTGGTGGGACTGATCGGCCCTTGGCCGACGCCACGTTCGATGAGGTCGGCGGCTGGCCTGGAGTCCTGGGCCGGCTCATGGCTCGTCGCGACCTCGGCGCCGACGAGGCGTCGGCCGCCCTGGCCGAGATCCTCGACGGGAACGCCACCTCGGCCCAGGTGGCCGGGTTCGCCACCCTGCTGCATGCCAAGGGCGAGACCATCGTCGAGCTGTCGGCCCTGGTGCGAACGATGCTCGACTTCGCCGAGACGGTGCCGTTGCCCGACGCTCCGGTGATCGACACCTGCGGGACGGGCGGCGATCGCAGCCACACCATCAACGTCTCGACCATCGCTGCCTTCGTCGCCGCTGGGGCCGGGGCCAAGGTCTGCAAGCACGGCAACCGGGCCGCGTCATCCTCGTCCGGCTCGGCCGACCTGCTCGAGGCGTTCGGCGTGGTCATCGACCTCGGTCCCGATGGAGTGGCTCGCTGCATCGACGAGGCCGGCATCGGCTTCTGCTTCGCCCCCCGCTTTCATCCCGCCATGCGCCACGCCGGGCCCACCCGGCGCGAGCTCGGCGTACCGACGGTGTTCAACTTCTTGGGGCCATTGGCCAACCCCGGACGCGTCCGCCGTCAGGTGGTTGGGGTGAGCGACCCATCGATGGCCGAGACCATGATCGGGGTGCTCAAGGCCAATGGCGCGGCTCGGGCCATGGTGGTGCACGGCGGCGACGGGCTCGACGAGCTGTCGACCACGACCACCTCGACCGTCCTCGAGCTCACCGACGACGGCGAGGTCCGCAGCGCCATCGTCGACCCCTTGGCTCTCGGTCTGGCCGCGGCGTCAGCCGACCAGCTGCGGGGTGGCGATGCCGCCACCAATGCCCAGCTGGCGTCGAGGGTGCTGGCGGGTGACGCCGGTCCTCATCGCGACATCGTCCTGCTCAACGCGGCCGCCGCGGTCGTGGTGGCGGGCCTGGCTTCATCGCTCGAGGAGGGGCTGGTGACCGCAGCTGGGTCGATCGACTCGGGCCGGGCCGCCGCCGCCCTCGATGCACTGATCGCTACGTCGCAGGACGCCGCTGGCGCATGACGCGCTCGGCCTCGCCGACGCCGAGACGCTCGACGCGGGCCAGGTCGGCCATGGCGGCGTCGAGGGCGTCGAGGCGCTCGCCGATGGCGGCCAGCGACTGCTGGGACGGCTCGGCTCCGCTGTAGGAGCGGGTGGTGCGGATGAGGCGCTCGGACACGCTCTCGACCATCTGCACCTCGGCGTGCAGCTCGCGGCGCAGGCGGCGGCGGACGGGGGTCGACGCCTTCTCGACGACGACCAGCTGACGGTCGATCGACGCGGCATGGCGCTCGAGCTCGACGACGAGGTTGCCCAGCCCGTCGAGCAGCCCGTTGCCTTCGACCGAGGCCCGAGCCGACGTGGTGGCATCGCGCAGGCGGCGATGGAGGCGAGGTCCGGTGGCGGGCGAGGTGAGCCACGAGATGGGGGCGGGCGAGTCGATGTCGATGGCCACCCGGTTGCGGCGGCGCAGCGACCGCACGGCCAAGGCGAGGGCCAGGATGATGCTGCCCACCACCACGACGAAGAAGAGAACGGCCCCGAGCACCACGTCCATGAGCTCAGGCTACTCCCGCGCTCGAGCCGTCATCCCGCGCCGAGATCCCACATGGCGTCGAGGTCGTGGCGGCTGTACGCCTTGAAGGCCACCAGGGTGCGGGTGGCCAGGATCCCCTCGTGGTCGGCGATGCGCCGGGTGACGACGTCGGCCAGCTCGTCGTGCTTGCGCACCCGGACGATGGCGACCAGGTCAGCCTCACCGGCCACCGAGTAGACCTCGGCCACGCCGTCGACGTCGGCCAGCTCTGCGGCCAGGGCCGCGATGCGGGCGGGCTCGGCCTCGATCAGGACGAAGGCATTGACCATGGCCCGGAGGCTAGCGAGGG
>JAUTXA010000157.1 GCA_030838265.1 Actinomycetota bacterium
GGTTCAACCTCCGTCCCTCGAACACCGAACCGCTCCTGCGGCTCAACCTCGAAGCCGCCACGCCCGCCGAGTGCGAGGCCAAGGTGGCCGAGGTCATCTCCCACTTCAAGGAGTCCTGAATGGCCCTCGACCCCCGTCTCCTCGAGATCCTGGCGTGCCCCGAAGACAAGGGCCCGCTGCTCTACTTCCAGGACGAGGACTCGCTCTACAACCCGCGGCTCAAGCGGCGGTACGCCATCCGCGACGACATCCCCATCATGCTGATCGACGAGGCCGAGACGGTCAGCGACGACGAGGACGCCCGTCTCACCAAGAAGGCCGAGGCCGATGGGATCAAGCCCACCTTCGACGAATCGAAAAGCGCCTGATGGCGGCTGAGCTCACCCTCGACAGCCAGGCCATGTTCGAGGCCACAGCCGGCCTTCCCGAGCAGGTGGCCCTGGCGGCCGAGGCCGCCCGCGGCATCGACAACCTGCCCGATCGCTCGTCGATCGAGCACGTGGTGGTGTTGGGGATGGGCGGGAGTGGCGTCGCCGGCGACATCCTCGCCGCCACCGCGGCCACCTTCATGGCGGTCCCGGTGACCGTGGTGAAGTCCTACGAGCTGCCGCACTTCGTGGGCGAGGGCTCGCTCGTGTTCGCCATGTCGTGCTCGGGCGACACCGAGGAGACAATCGAGACGGCCAGCGAGGCCGCCGTGCAGGGAGCCCATGTCATCGCCGTGTGCGGCGGCGGCGAGCTGGCCCGCCTGGCCAAGGGGTGGGGCAGCGCGGTGATCCCGGTGCCCGACACCATCCCGCAGCCGCGCGCCGCCCTCGGGGCCATGTCGATCCCGCCGCTCGTGGTGCTCGAGGAGATCGGCCTCTTCACCGGGGCCACCCAATGGATCGATCTGGCCATCGGCCAGCTCCAGCGCCGCCGCGATCGGCTGGTGCGCGACAACAACGACGCCCAGGCCATCGCCCGCCGCATCGGGCGCACCATCCCCCTCATCCACGGTGGCGGCCTGCTCGGTTCGGCCGCGGCCATGCGGTGGAAGACCCAGGTCAACGAGAACGCCAAGTCGCCGGCCTTCTGGGCCGCCCAGCCCGAGCTCTGCCACAACGAGATCGTCGGATGGGGCCAGCACGGCGACGCCACCCGCCAGCTCATCACCGCCGTCATGCTCCGCCACGACCACGAGCACCCGCAGGTCAGCCGGCGCTTCGACATCGTGGCCGAGATCATGTCCGAGGTCGTCGCCAGCATCGAGCAGGTCCATGCCGAGGGCGAGGGCGAGCTGGCTCAGCTCCTCGACCTCATCCTCGTGGGCGACTTCGTGTCGCTCTACCTCGCCGATCAGGAGGGCCTCGACCCGGGGCCCGTCCCCCTGCTCGGAGAGATCAAAGACAAGCTGGCCGCCGGCTGAGCCGAGCGCGACCGCACCCATCGCCACCACCGACACCGAAACCAACCCCGAAAGCGAACAACATGAACTTCGACATCGCCGATGCCCAGCTGGCCGACCTGGGACGCCAACGCATCGCCTGGGCCGACTCCCACATGCCGGTGCTGGCCTCGATCCGTGAGCGCTTTGCCAAGGAGAAGCCGCTCGAGGGCATCACCATCGCCGCCTGCCTGCACATCACCACCGAGACGGCCAACCTCTTCCGCGCCCTCAAGGCCGGTGGCGCCATCGTCCAGGCCTGTGCTTCGAACCCGCTGTCGACCCAAGACGACGTGGCCGCCTCGCTGGTGCGCGACGAAGACATCGCCACCTTCGCCATCAAGGGCGAGGACAACGACACCTACTTCCGCCACATCGACGCCGTCCTCGACGAGCGCCCGCAGATGACGATGGACGACGGCTGCGACCTGGTGTCACGACTGCACCAGCAGCGTCCCGATCAGGTGGCCGAGGTGCTGGCCGGCACCGAGGAGACCACGACGGGCGTCATCCGCCTGCGGGCCATGGAGAAGGACGGCGCCCTCAAGTTCCCGATCGTCGCCGTCAACGACGCCGACACCAAGCACATGTTCGACAACCGCTACGGGACAGGGCAATCGACCCTCGACGGTGTCATCCGGGCCACCAACGTGCTGCTGGCGGGCAAGAAGATGGTCGTCGCCGGATACGGCTACTGCGGCAAGGGCGTGGCCAGCCGGGCCCGGGGGATGGGCGCCCAGGTCTACGTCACCGAGATCAACCCCCTGCGCGCCCTCGAGGCTGTCATGGACGGGTTCCGCGTCGTCACGATGGACGAGGCCGCTCGCGAGGGCGACATCTTCATCACCGTCACCGGCAACCGCGACGTGCTGCGCAAGGAGCACTTCGAGGTCATGAAGGACGGTGCCATCCTCGCCAACTCCGGCCACTTCGACATCGAGATCGACCTCGAGGCCCTCGCCGCCCTGGCTGCTGGCGAGCGCCGCCGCGAGGTCCGCCCGTTCGTCGAGGAGTTTCTGACCGGGGGAGCGCGAGGCGACAGCAAGGTCCTCGTCATCGCCGAGGGGCGGCTGGTCAACCTGGGCGCGGCCGAGGGCCACCCGGCGGACGTGATGGACATGAGCTTCGCCAACCAGGCCCTCGCCGCCGAGTGGGTGGCCAAGAACGCGGCGTCGCTCACGCCTCAGGTCTACGACGTCCCTCGCGAGATCGACCAGGAGATCGCCCGCCTGAAGCTCGAGACCATGGGCGTGCAGATCGACCGCCTCACCCCGGCCCAGGAGGAGTACCTCGCCTCCTGGACGGTGGGCCCCTGAGCGACAACGGGGGGGGGTGTGGGTCCTCTCCGGCCCGAACTCATTGCCATGACCGCCATATATGGCGGTCATGGCAAGAAGAACGGAGGGCACCGCTGAGCCCGGGGCCAGTCACTCGCCCGGGGCGGTGAGGGCGGCGTGGGGTGGCAGGGTGAGGCGGCCGATGGTGAGCTGCACCAGCGGGCCGATGGCGACGGCGAACACGATGGTGCCGACGCCGATCGTGCCGCCCAGCGCCCAGCCGAAGCCGAGGGCGCTGAGCTCGAGGGCAGTGCGGACCAGCCGGAGGCTGTGGCCGCGGCGGGCCGACAACCCGGTCATGAGCCCGTCCCGCGGGCCTGGCCCTAGGCCGGCGCCGATGTAGAGGCCCGAGCCCAAGCCAACCAGGCAGACGCCGAGGGCGAGGGCGGCGACGCGAGTGCCCCAGGCGTCGAGGCCCGGGAGGAGGGCCAGCGTCCCGTCGATGACAAGGCCGACGAGCACCATGTTGAGGACGGTCCCGACGCCGATGCGCTGCCGGAGGGGGATCCACCCTGCGAGCACGAAGAAGCCGACGATGATGCCGGTCGTGCCGATGGGGATGCCCGTGTGGCGGGAGATCCCCTGGTGCAGGACCTCCCATGGACCGAGGCCCAACCGAGCGTCGACCATGAGGGCCAGCCCGAGCCCGAGCCCGACGACGCCGGCCAACAGGCGGGGCAGCCGCCTCCGGACTTCGTCGGCAACCGGGATGTCGAACAGGGCGGCCATTGCCATTGCCCGGCGATCCTGTCACGGGGCCCCGTCCCGCCGAAGGCGGCGTTGTCGCAGGGGGTTCGTAGAGTCGATCGCATGCTGTTGCCCCAGCGGTGTCCGGTGTGCGGCCGCCCCGGTCCGGCGCCGTGCGGACGGTGCATCGCCGCCATGCGACGGGCTCCGGCGCTGCGGCCGCCGTCCGCCGACCTCGACGGGTGCCGCGCCGCGGTCGTGTACGAGGGGACAGCCCGCCAGCTCCTGGCCCGGCTCAAGTACGGCAACGCCCGCGCCTCGGTGCCGTGGCTGGCTCGGGCCATGGGCGACCTGGTCGATCCCGGCCTGGTTGACGTGGTCACGTGGGTGCCTACCACCGGGGCCCGGCGGCGTAGGCGGGGGTATGACCAGGCCCGGCTCCTGGCCCGTGCGGTGGCCCGCCAGGCAGGGCTGCCCTGCCGTCGCCTCCTGCGGCGACGACCGGGCCCGGCCCAGACGGGCCAGTCCCGCGAGGCCCGGTGGCACCGCCCCGCCTTCGACGCCGAGCGGGCCAAGGCGACGACGCCGAAAGCGATCGCCTCAAGAGTCCTCGTCGTCGACGACATCATCACGACCGGTGCCACCATGGCGGCCGCCGCCGCGGCCCTCAAGACCGCCGGGGCCGAGCGCGTCATCGGCCTGGCTGCGGCCCAGACCCTGCTCAACTCGGCGCCACGAGTCGCGCCACCAAGCGAGGCGTTCCTCAAGCCGGTGCGCGCGCCGTCCGATGGCCTTAGTGATGACTCCGGCGGACACCTCCAGCCAACCAGCAGCGCCCGTCGACGCCGACGCCGCCCTGCGACCGAAGCTCCTCAGCGTGCTCCGGGCCCTGCCGTCGGTGCGCCATGAGGCGGTGGGCCGAGCCCGCCTCCTGCTGGCCAGCCCGGCCTGGTGCCGGGCCGACGAGGTGGCCGACCGGCTGATCGACTGCTTGGTCGCCGGGCGCGTCCCGTAAGCCCTCCGCCTACACTGCGCCATGGGCCGTGTGCGGGTCTGTGGTTGCAAGTCGAAGCCAGCCGTAGGCGAAACGACCCACGTAAGGCAACCATTGGTTGCTGAGCATGGTGCGGCTTAGGAGTAAGCCCTGCCCATCGACGAGCCGGCTGTCGGCTCCCGGTGGAGAAGGGGCGAAGCGAGCCATCACGACGATGCCGGGCAGTCGCCGCCACCGCCGGGCTCGCCACCCTCTCTGCAGGCGAGTGTGGGGTCAAAGACCAGGTCAGCCGCACACGGCCCTGTCTCCCGTCATCGAACTGCGTCACTGAACCCAGGAGGACTGCCCGTGGAGATTGCCATCCGAGGCCGCAACGTCGAGGTGCCCGAGGCCGTGCGCCACACGGTCGAGGAGAAGGTGGCCAAGCTGGGTCGCTTCCTCGAGGGGATGGAGAAGGCCGAGGTCCACTTCTCGGAAGAGAAGAACCCTCGCATCGCCGAGAAGGAGGTCTGCGAGGTGACCATGCACGGGCATGGCCACATCGTGCGGGCCCGGGCGACGGCCTCCGACACCCTGGCTGCGGTCGACCGTGTGGTCGACAAGCTCGAGCACCGGATGGAGAAGCTCAAGGGCAAGCTGGTCAGCAGATCCCATCCCCGGCGGCACGGGTCAGTAGACTTCCTACCTGATCGGACTAGTAGCACTAGTGAAGAAGAAGCAGACGACGACGACGGGTCGCTGCGCATCGTCAAGACCAAGCAGTTCGCCATGAAGCCCATGACGCCGGAGGAAGCAGCGCTGCAAATGGATCTGCTGGGCCATGACTTCTACTTCTTCTCCAACGCCGAGACCTCCCGCGCCGCCGTCGTGTACCGGCGGGGGGACGGGTTCATCGGCCTCATCGATGCGACCTGACCACTCAAGAGGGAGATCTGGGTGAGCGAACACGAGGCGAGGACAGGCGATGACGATGTCATCCGCGTCCTGATCGCCGACGACCAGGCCCTGTTCCGGCGGGGCCTCAACGTCGTGCTCCACACCGAGGACCAGATCGAGGTCGTGGCCGAGGCCGAGAACGGCGAGGAAGCCATCACCAAGGCCGAGGAGTTCGCTCCTGACGTGGTGCTCATGGATGTGCGCATGCCGCGAGTCAACGGCATCGAGGCGGCCCGCCAGATCCGCGACCGCGTCCCGTCCACCAAGATCCTCATGCTCACCGTCTCCGACGAGGAGGACGACCTCTTCGAGGCCATCAAGGCGGGGGCCAACGGCTACCTCCTCAAGGAGATCTCGGTCGAAGAGGTGGCCGAGGCCATCCGGGCCGTCATGCAGCACCAGAGCCTCATCTCGCCGTCCATGGCGTCGAAGCTGCTCAACGAGTTCAACGCCATGTCGAAGCGGGTCGACGAGAAGCAGCAGTTCCCGGCGCCCGCCCTCACCAGCCGCGAGCTCGAGGTCCTGAAGCTGGTGGCCAAGGGCATGAGCAACCGTGAGATCGCCGATGAGCTCTACATCTCCGAGAACACGGTCAAGAACCACGTGCGCAACATCCTCGAGAAGCTGCACCTGCACTCCCGCATGGAGGCCGTGATCTACGCCGTGCGCGAGAAGCTGCTCGACATCCGCGACGAGGGCTGACGCCGCCGCGCCACCAGGCGCCGTCCGCACCACAGCAACAGGCCGAGCCCGCTCAGGGCGCTGACGACCACGCCGGCGCCGTCCCATCGGTCGGGACGGAAGGCCAGGTCGAGCACCGATCGCCCGGGCCCGACCGACGCCGTGAGCATCCCCTCGGGCGAGTGCCCGGCCGGCTGGGCCCGTCCGTTCACCGACAGGTGCCACTTGGGCGACCGGGCCACCGCCACGTTCAGGGTCGAAGCGGTGCTGGCGTCGACGGCGATGCGCAGGTGGTCGGGGCGGGCGCTGATCACCCGACCTTCGAGGGGGCCGTCGGGCGTGGTGACCAGCGCGGCCGGCGGGGGCTGCCCCTCGTCGGGGAGGACGCGGAAGATGGCGAGCGATCCGCGGCTCCACTCCAGAGCGAAGCGAGGCGACGCCTCGAGCAGGACCCGGCCCGCGTCGTTCACCGTCACGGCGTGGGTGACGCCGAGACGCGAGAGGGCGTGGGCCGAGTCGATTGCGGTCGTGTGGCCGATGGCCTCGGGGATGCCGGCCACCGAGGGCGAGGTCGACAGCTCGAGGCCGAAGACGTTGAGGGTGTTCCGTCCGCTCTGGCGGGCCAGCCAGAAGTCGGGATGGGACGGCCCGAGGCGCTCGATCTCACCCGGGAAGTCGCGCTGGGTGGCGAACCGGGCCGAGGGGGGCACCAGCTCATGGATTGCGCGGGCCGCGGCCGCGAGCTCGGGGGCGGGCGCGGGCATCTGGCTGGCCCGTCCTCGCAAGCCGCCGGCCCCGACGACGACGAGGATGGCCGCGGCGGCGGCGGCGAGGTCACCGGACCGCCCGAAGCGCTTGGTGGCGAAGGCCAGCGCCGCGGCAAGGGGCATCAGGGCGACCAGGCCCACGTAGCCCAGGCCCCGGTTCGCCAGCTGGGGGCTGAGCTCGAGGTGCGGGTAGTGCGACGCCAGGAAGTGGGCGAGCACCAGAAAGAGGCCTGGGGTGGCGATGAGGGCCGCCGCCCACCGCCGGTTGGCGACCACCCGCGTCACGCCGAAGATCAGGCCCAGGATGACGAGCAAGGCGAACCCGCGGGCGAAGAGGATTCGGCCGGCGACGATGTCGGCGAGGCGCGGGCCTATGGGCGGCGTGGCCCAGGCCGGGACCGGGCCCCGCAACGCGAAGTGGGCGAGGTAGGGGAGGACCCAGAAGGCGGCCAAGGCCAGCGCCCCCAGGCCGGCGGCGGTCACCCGGCCCAGCCCGTCCAGGCGGATTCGCTCGGTGAGGCCGAGGGTGGGGATGGTGAGGG